>OMSM01000027.1 GCA_900313745.1 uncultured Lachnospiraceae bacterium | reverse complement strand
GTACGTCCCCGCGCCCGGGAATCCAGCCAGAGGGGACGTACTCCCCCTTGATCTGCTCAGAGCAAGGGAATAGCAAGGGAAGAGCAAGAGGAACGAAACAAAAGATCTTATTCTGCGGAGTATAAAAAGCTGTCATTTATCCCACGAATAAACCATACTATTGATAAGATCACTCTGCTGCCGGTTCCGTGCAGCCGTCCTGTCCAATGAAAACCATAAAAAGGAGCAGCCGAAATGAAGAAATCATCCTTAGTTGTCCGCACCGATAAGGTGCAGAACGTCCGGAGCGAAATGATCTACGGGCAGTTCATCGAGCATTTCCATCGCCAGATTTACGGCGGCGTCTTCGACCCGCAGAGTCCGTTTGCGGATGAGGACGGCTTTCGCACGGACGTGCTGGAAGCCATGCGCCGCATCAAGGTGCCGATCCTGCGCTGGCCGGGCGGCTGCTTCGTCTCCAGCTATCACTGGAAGAAGGCCGTGGGGCCGGTGCGAACTCCTTTCTTTGACAAAGCCTGGCGACTGGAGGATCCCAACACCTTCGGAACGGAAGAGTATGTGAAGCTCTGCCGCAAGGTCGGCTGCGAGCCTTATATCTGCACCAACGCCGGCACCGGCACGGCGGAGGAGATGAGCGACTGGCTGGAGTACTGCAACCTTGAGGATGAGGGGGAGTATGCAAAACTCCGCATCGCCAACGGCTATAAGGAGCCCTTCGGCGTGCACTACTGGAGCATAGGCAACGAAAACTACGGCTGGTGGGAAATCGGCGCCAAGGATTCAAAGGAATGGGCGAGGCTTGTGCTGGAGTCGGCGAAGATGATGAAGCATGTGGATCCTGCCGCGCAGCTATCCGCCGCGGCGCTCTCGGACACCGACTGGAACGTAAATCTGCTCCAGGCGGCAGGACAGCATCTGGACTGGATTTCCCTCCATTCGTACTGGAACCTGATGCCTAACGAGAATACTTTCGCCACCTACACCCAGTCCATGGCCTGCACGGAGGATCTGGAGAAGGATATCCGGAAGGCCAGAGGGCTTCTTATGGCCTTCGGCCTGGAGAAGAGAATCAAAATCGCCTTCGACGAGTGGAACCTCAGGGGCTGGCATCACCCCGGCGTCCATACCATCGAGCAGGCAGTGGACAAGAAGGATTACATCACGCCCCGCGACAAGAACGACCGCAACCAGGATTACACCATGGCGGACGCGGTATTCTCGGCATGCTTCCTGAACACCTTGAACCGCAACAGCGACATCGTCGGAATGGCGAATTTCGCGCCGGTGGTGAACACCCGCGGAATGATCTTCACCTGGGACGGCGGCATCGTGCTGCGAAGCACTTATCACGTCTTCGATCTCTACGTCAATTACATGGGCGACGAGATCCTGGAGAGCAGCCTCGCCGGAGCGGAGAGAATGGACGTGAGGAGCAAGGAGGGCAGGGAGGTCTGCGTCGACGCACTTGACGTGCTTGCGACGAGGCGCTCGCAGGACGGCCTCCTCGCCGTCGCCGCCATCAACAAGCTTCCGGAGGAGGCTCAGGAGATCACGGTCTCCGCTGCGGATCTTATGCACAGTGAACAGAAATACAGGGAATTCCGCATTCTAACGGTAAACGGTGATTCCACCGAGTCCTTTAACGATATCGGACACGAGGGGGTCACTCTCTCCGAAGGGGAATGGAGGCCGCTCGCGGACGGAATGGCGGAGGCTGTCCTCGCGCCTCACTCGGTCAATGTCATTCAGATAAGATAATCCCGCAGATAACGGGGAAGAAGGAGAACAGAACATGAATCAGATCCTTGACGGAAAGAGCATCGTCCTTGGGACGTGCTACTACCCCGAGCACTGGGAGAGGGAGGACTGGGAGCCGGATTTAAGGAGGATGCTGGAGCACGGCATAGAGGTGGTCCGCATCGCGGAGTTCGCGTGGAACAAGGTCGAGCCCGAGGAGGGCGTGTACACCTACGAGTTCTGGGACGAGTTCCTGGACACCGCGGAGCGGTGCGGCGTGAAGGTGATCTTCTGCACGCCGACGGCGACCGCGCCCGCGTGGATGACAGAGAAGTATCCGGAGGTCTTAAATGCGGACATCGACGGGACGCTCTACCGGCACGGCAACCGCCAGCAGACGAACCTGAACTCCCCGAAGTACCGCGAGTTTTCCAGGATCATCACGGAGAAGCTTGCTGAGCATTATGCGCAGCACCCGGCCATCATCGGCTGGCAGCTGGACAACGAGTTCAACTGCAGCCTGAACGTCTACTACTCGGAGAGCGACACCGCGGCGTTCCGGGAGTTCCTGAAGGAGAAATATGAGAACTCCATCGATGCACTGAACAAGGCCTGGGGAACGGTTTTCTGGAACCAGACCTACAATTCCTTTGACCAGATCCACGTGCCGCGGAAGGTGCCGTCCGCCTCGCCCAACCCGCATATGATGCTGGACTATTACCGCTTCATCTCGGAGAGTGTGATCCGCTTCGCCGCGGAGCAGGCACAGATCATCCGCAGGTACGCGAAGCCCGGAGACTTCATCACCACCAACGGCATCTTCGGCCATCTCGACAACCACAGGCTGACGAAGGACGTGCTGGATTTCATTATGTACGACTCCTATCCGAACTTCGCCTACGTTATTGACGGCAGCGGGATGAAGGGATTAAGGGACCGCAGGTGGAGCCGAAATCTCGCCGAGGTCCGCTCGATCTCGCCGGTGTTCGGCATCATGGAGCAGCAGTCCGGCGCCAACGGCTGGAACACCAACATGGAGGCCTGCG
>OMSM01000095.1 GCA_900313745.1 uncultured Lachnospiraceae bacterium | reverse complement strand
TCAGGAAGATTCTGATACGGCAGGGACCGGACTGCGGGAAGACTGACCGGGGGTGATATATGGATGCGAAGAGTACTGTAACCAGAGGCAGCGCCGGCGAGATCCGTATAAGCGGCAGTATTGATACGTCGAACGCACAGCAGACGGAGGAAAGGATACGGGAGGAAACAGCTGCGGGAGAAGGGATTGTGCTTGAAGTCTCAGCCCTGAACTATATCTCCAGTGCAGGCCTCCGGGTGCTGCTGCGTCTGAAGAAGGAATTCGGAAGCCTGACCATGACCGGTGTCTCGCCGAATCTCTATGGAATCCTGGAAATGACGGGTTTTTCGGAGATTCTGGATATCCGGAGAGCGGACAGGATGATCTCCGTGGACGGGTGCGAGATCATCGGCGAAGGTGCGGAGGGAACGGTATACCGGGTGGACCGCGAGACGGTGGTCAAGGTATACAGGAACACGGATCCTGAGGATATACGCAGAAGACAGGACATTGCCCGCAAGGTTTTCATTATGGGGATACCTACTGCGATCCCCTATGATATCGTCCGTACAGCGGACGGAAGAACCGGAGCGGTTTACGAGCTTCTGAATGCACAGAGTTATGCGTCGCTTATGATCTCCGGCGCGAAATCGCCGGACGAGATCGCCGGGATGTGTATGGAGGTCCTCGGGACAATCCACTCTATAGTGCCTGATCCGGGGCTCTTCCCGGTAAAGAGGGACCAGTTCGCGAAAAGCGCTGCCTGTCTTCAGCAGTTCCTTTCCCGGGCGCAGACGGAACGCCTGAGGGAACTGCTGTATGCAATGCCGGAGAACGGGCACCTGATTCACGGGGACTTTCACATCAAAAACATCATGTATCAGGACGGGGAAACCATCCTTATCGATATGGATACACTCAGCACAGGAGACCCTGTGTTCGAGTTTGCCCAGCTTTACCTTGCCTATATCGCCTATTCCGAACTGGATCCGGGGAATGCCCTTCGTTTCTTCGGCATTCCGCGGGAGACGGCAGCGGAGCTTTATGACCGAATGCTTTCCATGTTCTTTGGGGAAAGACCGGAAATGAAGGAATCCTCCCGGGACGCTGTCCGTCTGATCGCCTACTGCCAGCAGCTGATCAACGTTCGGAACGCGGATTATGACCCCGGGTTCAGGGAAAAACTGATACTTCATCTGAGGGAAAGGATAGAGACGCTGCTTGGCGAGGTCTCCTCCCTTGCGCTTTCTTGCGACTGATGGATATCAAAAGTCAGCTTAAAAGTGAAAAAAGCATACGGCTTCCATATGGCCTTACGGCGGAGAGCATCGATGAAGTGTCCTCCGTGATCGGGGAATTTCTTGATCTGATGAAGACGGAGCGATCCAATGCCCTTCGCATACGGCTCCTGATCGAGGATGCCCTTCTTGTGTGGAATGACTATTTCGGTGAGGAGACGGAGATTACGCTGGAAATGGGTATTGTCTGGCGCAAGCCGTTTATTACCATCCGGCTCCGCGGCGAGGCCAAAGACCCGATGAACGTCGCGGGGGGAGAGACCGATCCCTGGGCGGAAAACCTGCTCGCCGATCTCGGCCTTACTCCCACGTACCGCTATTCGGAGGGGGAAAACCTGATCCAGCTTAATCTTAACCGGTTAAGGATGAATCCGGCTCTTTCCCTGCTGCTGTCCGCAGCGGTGGGCATAATAATCGGCTTCTTTGCGGATGTCATACTTCCGGATTCCTTCAGCCTTGCGCTCACCGAGCATGTGCTGGAGCCGATCCAGGAGGCATTCTTCCGGATGCTGGATACCATAGCGGGACCGGTGATCTTCTTCTCTGTCCTGGCAGCGGTATGTGGGGTCGGCCATGCGTCCATCCGGAAGAAGAATCTCCGGCTTATGCTTTGGCGCGTACTGGCAATCTGCTTCCTCTGCACCACGTTTCTCTGCTGCCTTTGCTTTTTTGTGATGAAGCAGGAGTTCATCAGCACCAGTATAGACGGGTCTCTGGCAGATACGCTTTTATCTTTTTTCCTGAGGTTTGTGCCGGAGGACATCCTCACCCCGTTTATTAACGCGGATTCCTTCCAGATTATCCTTCTGGCCGGACTTATCGGCAACGCGGCGATTGCCGCCGATTTCGGAAGCTCGTCCTCCATGAACCTGGAGGATACGGTCGGCAGGGCCAACTCGATCGGCCTGACTGTATCGGAATGGGTAAGCCGCCTCTCCCCGACATTTGTTGCAATTCTTCTGATTCTGGGCATACAGAACAATACTATGGGCGAAATCCTCGGTATTGTCCGTCCCTTTCTGCTTTATCTGGCCTTCTCGGGGGCATTCCTTATCCTTGGACTGCTCTATGTCTCCCGGAAGGAGGACGTGTCTCCGCGGGTCCTTGCGGCTAAAATGAAGGAGTCTTTCCTGGTCGCGCTTAAGGAGTTTTCCGTGGATGCCTCCTTCAGCGTCAACCAGGACTGCTGCATAAAGCAGCTTGGAATCGACCGCTCTGTCGTCCGCTCGTCGCTGCCTGTCGGCCTTCTCAGCTATATGCCGGCCTCCACCTTCGCGGTAATGATCTTCATCATGTACGGCGCAAGCTGCTACCATGTCCGGATCTCCTCGATCTGGTGCATGATGGCTGTTTTCCTGGTGGTTATTCTGCAGGCGGCAAGCCCTCCGGTGGCCGGAGTTGACCTGACGGAGTATGCGGCGATTTTCATGCATCTCGGCGTCCCGACGGAAGCGCTGACTATCGTGCTCGTGGCGGATATCCTTGTCGGGCTGACTGCTCCGCCCCTGAACCAGGCGATGCTGCAGATCGAGCTGGTGCTCGAGGCGGACAGGCTTGGAAAGCTGAACAAAGAGGTACTGCGCAGGCCTCCGGCATAGGATGTGCCGGTGCCGGGCTTTTATGTGCGGCTGTCCCGCGACCGGGGCGGCGAAATGACGAGGAAAGCGGTGTTTCCTGTAAATATCTATCTGGTCTCCAGGGTACATGATGAGGACCGGTTCAACAAAATCATGCGTCATGAGTCGCACTGCGGCGACAGGCGGTTCAGGTACCATGAAATCGAGTCGCTTCGCATCCTTGCGGACTCGCTTATCTCTGCAGGGGTGTCCGTAAGGGATCTGGACGGCTACTGCTTCGGGTTCACCATACCCCGGATCGGAAAGGAATTCGATCTCTTAAAGATTACCAGGGCAGGCCTGATCAATATTGAGCTCAAATCCCAGGATGTGGGAGAGGAGAAAATCCGCGACCAGCTGCGGAAGAACCGCCACTACCTTTCTCATCTCGGCAGAAGGTCGGTTCTGTACTGTGTAGTCACGGATACGCTTTCCTGCTTCCGGCTCTCTCTCACGGGAGAGCTTGTACGCTCGGATCTGGATGAGATCGCCCGAAGCGTGAAGAAGTATTCCGCGGAGTTTGAGAAGGACTTCTCCGGTCTCTTCCGCGCGTCCGATTATCTCGTTTCGCCGGTTTTGACCCCGGACAAATTCATCCAGGGACAGTATTTTCTCACACAGGCACAGGAGCAGGTAAAGCGCCAGGTGCTGGAGAGTGTCGACCGCGCCGTCAAGGGCGCCTTTTTTCATATCACGGGCCAGCCCGGAACAGGAAAAACTCTTCTTCTGTATGATCTGGCGAGAACGCTTTCGGGATACGGAAGGACGGTCATCATCCACACAGGCAGCCTTTATGACGGGCAGAGGCGCATAACCGAAGGCATAGATAACCTGGAGATTATCACGGATGATGCCCTTGCGGAAGAAAAAGCAGGCCGGGAGGGAGACGCGAAGCGGAGTTTAAGCATTAGCAGGGGGCAGAGGGATTCGCTGTTCGACGGCGTAAGCTTCATCCTTGCGGACGAGGCACACTGGATGGATCCGGACCGGTTCGGGCGGCTGTGCCGCATCGTGCGGGATAATGAGCAGGTCTGCATTTTCTCCTCGGATCCGGAGCAGGTGCTGACAGCGCTGCAGAGGAAGAATGACATCGCCGGACGCATACGGGAACTTCCCGGCGTGGAGGAGTTCGTGCTCTCGGAGAGACTGAGGATGAACCGGGAGATGTTCGACTTCATTCAGTATCTGAGAAAGCCGGACCGGCGTCCCGCGGAGAGAATGAGTTTTGACTGTGTGACGGTGCTCGGGGCATATTCTACCCAGGAGGCGCAGGATATGCTGGAGTATTACCGGATGAAGGGATATGTCTTTCTCAACTACACGGCCCAGGACAGGGCCACAGGGCCGTACGCGGAATACGAGGAGGACTTTGACCCAAGGCACATCTTCGGCCAGGAATTCGACCGTGCGGTCGCACTGATGGATGATTCTTTCTGCTATGATGCGGAAGGGGAGCTTTCGGGGGTGCCGATCCCGGATCCGGACAACCTCTACCCGAACCTTTTCTATCATGCGGTCACGAGGGTAAGGGAGCAGCTGGTGCTGATCATTGTCAGGGCTCCCGGCCTGCTGGACCGGATCCTCTCCATTTTTGAGGGGAAAAGCGATGAAACGTCAGCCGATGACGTTCAATAATATCCAATAACAGGAGGCAGAGTTTCCATGCATTATGTATACGTCGTCAACCGGTTTAATCTCAGGGACAGAACGGATGAGGTCATGCAGAAACTGATCCGGGCCTCCGAGGAGGCGGGAAGGGATTACGAGATCCTTCTGAATGAGACCCCGGAGGAAGCCGGAAGGGCCATGGAGAAGTTCCGGGATACCGCTCATGTCATCACGGCGATCGGCGGGGACGGGACGATCAACAGGGTACTGAACGACATCGCGGGGACGAAGAACGTCCTTTCCTGCATCCCCTGCGGCACCGGAAACGACTTCTGCAGGGCGCTCGCAGAGAAGATGGAGGACGGAATCCACGAGGTGGATATCGTGAGGATCAACGACAGGTATTTCATCAATGCCGCCTGCTTCGGGATCGATGCCGATATCGCCAATGACGACAGCTATATCCACAACCGTTTCATCCCGAGAAAGCTCCGTTTCCCGGTGGGGGCCGTCGCACATTTCCTGGCTTTCCGCGGGGGGAGGAAGCTTAGGGTTGAGCTGGGGGACGAGACGGTGGAGAAGGAGTTTACCACCGTTATTGCCGCCAACAGTCGTTATTATGGCGGGGGATTCAACGTATCGCCGGAAAGCCGGATTGACGACGGAAAAATGGAGGTTCTTCTCGCGGACGGAATGCCGAAGCTCAAAATGGCGAGGACCATCCTCTCCATGAAGAACGCGGGGCATCTTCACAACCCGTCGGTGAGGATCATCAGCACGGACAGGCTGGCCATCACTTCTCCTGTTCCCGTCAGCGCGAATATCGACGGCGAACCGCTTGCGGCGGAGCGCTTCGATATCGAGCTCATTCCCCGGGGAATCCGCCTGGAGGTAAACCGTGAGTTCAGCGCGAAGACAGGCAGTGTCTGACCGGATTTGGAGACAGATTTATGAATAAGGCAGGGACGCAGAGAATAGAGACGCGCAGATTAATCCTGAGGAGATTCAGAACAGAAGATGCGGAGGACATGTACAGCGGCTGGGCATCAGATCCTGAGGTTACCAGATATTTGACCTGGCCGGTACATCCAGATGTTCACGCAACGGAAAGCCTCCTCGGACAGTGGGTTTCCAGGTATGAGGACGGCGGATATTTCAACTGGGTGATGGAGTACAAGGAGACAGGAAGGGCTGTCGGAAATATCTCCGTGGTCAGGCTTAATGAGAGCATTGAGGCGGCGGACATAGGATACTGCATGAGCAGAGCTTACTGGGGACAGGGATTAATGCCCGAAGCCCTGGAGGCGGTAACAGCCTATCTGTTTGATGTTGTGGGGCTGAACCGCGTCGCTGCCTGCCACGATGTAAACAATCCAAGGTCCGGCCGGGTAATGGACAAGGCAGGGATGAGACAGGAGGGCATCCTGCGCGCGGCAGGGAAGAACAATCTCGGAATATGCGACGAAGTCTGGCATTCCGTTATCCGCTCAGACAGGGACAGCAGTCCGGAGCTGAATATTGAACTGCAGGACACGGAATGGCCGTTTGAATACACAGATCATGACCGCATGATCGCGAGGGCCATATGCTTTGATGACGAGGGATACTTCTATTTCGTGCGCGCAGAGCGTGATGATGATTTCGGAAAGGCAACGCTGATCGAGACTTCCGGCGGCGGTGTGGAGGAGGGCGAAGAGCTGCAGGCTGCCGTGAAGAGGGAGCTCAAGGAAGAACTTGGCGCGGAGACGGAGGTCATCTGCAAAATCGGCGTCGCCAGCGATTATTACAACCTGATTCACAGGCATAACCTGAACAACTATTTCCTGTGCAGGATTGTTTCCTTCGGGGACAGGAACCTGACGAAGGATGAGATAGAGGAATTTCATCTGTCCACACTGAAAATGACCTATGATGAGGCGGTAAGAGAGTATGAGATCCGAAGGGAGACGAAGCTCGGAAGGCTGATTGCGAACAGGGAGATTCCGGTATTGAGGAAGGCAAAGGAGATAACGGAAAATCTCGGCCTTATCCGCGGATGACAACAGAGGTAAATTATGTTGCGGATACTGTTTGTCTGCCACGGCAATATCTGCCGCAGCCCGATGGCGGAGTTCTTTATGAAGGACCTGGTAAACCGCGAAGGGAGAAGCGGAGAGTTCGAGATTGCCTCCGCGGCGACCAGTGATGAGGAGTGCTGGAACGGGATCGGCAATCCGGTCTATCCGCCCGCATACGAGGAGCTTAAGAGGCACGGAATCGGCACGAAGGAGAACGAACTCGGGGTCCGTGCCAAAAGAGCGCGGCAGATGACCAGGGACGACTATGCCGAATGGGATTACCTCATCGGAATGGACGCGGAAAACCTGCGGGGAATGAAACGGATCTGCGGAGGTGACCCGGAAGGGAAACTCTCGCTGTTAATGGACTATACCGGGCATCCGCGCAGTGTCGCAGATCCATGGTATACCAGGGATTTCGCCGCGGCATGGCGGGATGTCAGTGAAGGGTGCAGAGCGCTGTATGCCCGGCTGTCCGCCCGGCAGCAGAATGGAATTGTCTGAAATTTCACTTGAATTCGAAAGGGCTTTTTTATAGAATACGAGTTAGTTAATGCTAACTAATCCGGCCGCACCGGTATCACGGCCGGAACAGACAGGCGGTTTTCCTGTGAAAGCCGCCGTTTTCGGACTCATCTGCGCGATGCACCGATGAGTCCTGCCCTAAAGGAGGAAAGCGTGAAAAATCGGATACTTGTGACACTTGCCGGCTTAGGCATGGCCTGGGTGATTGCCTGTGTTCCCGCGAAGGCTGCAGATTATGAGAACGGCAGCGGAACCCCGGACGATCCTTATGAAATCGGGACGGCGGAGCAGCTCTTCGGAGTAAGGGATGACCTGTCCGCCAGCTATGTGCTGACCGCAGACATTTCGCTGGAAGACTATGGGAACTGGGAGCCTCTGGGGAGTTTTGTCCCTGTGGGTGAACCGGCGGAAGGCGAAGCAACATCGGAAATTCCGGACGAAGACGTGGCCTTTACGGGAACCTTTGACGGCGCAGGATACACGGTGAGCGGCCTTGAAGCCGGTGAGCCGGGCGGCATTACCTGCGGCCTGTTCGGATGCGTTTCCGGAGCGGAAATACGCAGCCTGACCATCGAAGGCGCCAAGGTCACCGGTGCGATGATGACCGGCACTGCCGTAGGCTACAGCTATGACAGCGTCCTGAAGGACGTAACGGTCATGGACAGCACGGTTGCGGTCGACCTGGGAGACCTGGAGGAGTATACGGCGGATATGATCGGCGGAGTCGTCGGC
>OMSM01000094.1 GCA_900313745.1 uncultured Lachnospiraceae bacterium | reverse complement strand
TTCACGACCTATGAGAAGATCGAAACCATCCCGATGGTCGTCATTAAGAAGGACAACAACCGCGAGCCCTATGACAGAACCAAGATCGAGGGCGGAATCCTCAGAGCATGCCACAAGCGTCCGGTGAGCGTCAATCAGATTCAGAAGATCGTCGATGAGATCGAGACGGAAATCCTGAACGGCGAAGAGCGCGAGATTCCCAGTCAGTCCATCGGCGAGAAAGTCATGGAGAAGCTTCAGGGCCTTGATCCGGTAGCCTACGTGAGATTTGCATCGGTCTACCGCGAGTTCAAGGATGTGGAGACCTTCATGGACGAGCTGAAGAAGGTTATCTCCGGCTGATTCCGCAGGAAACAGGCGATCCACCCCGCTGAAGCGGAGGGGTCAGCCAAATCATCCCTGCGCCTTGATTCCAGGGCGCACACAATTTCATACCACATGAGGAGTACAACATGAAAAAGTGGTTCACCACAGTATTAACCCTTGTGCTTGTGTTGTCAGCTCTGGCTGCTGCACTGTGCGGATGCGCAGGCGGCAAGACAGAAAGCACATCATCCTCGATTACCGTCGGTATTGCCAATGACATCGACAGTCTGGACCCGAACAAAACTGTGACGGCCGGAACAAGAGAAGTCCTGTTCAATATCTACGAAGGCCTGGTCAAGCCGGACAGCAGCGGTAATCTCAATCCTGCCGTGGCGGAGTCCTACACGATCTCCGACGACGCCCGGGTATATACCTTTACCCTGAGGGATGGCGTCAAGTTCCACAACGGCGCGAAAGTCACCGCGGAGGATGTGGTCTTCTCGATCAACCGCTGTGCGGATGCCAGCAGCGGCAACCAGCTTGCCCCGGCATTCGATTCCATAGAGAGCGTCGAAGCGGTCGACGACAAAACTGTCGTGATCACGCTCAAGGAAGGAGACAGCGAATTCCTGCCTTATCTCACCACTGCCATCGTTCCGAAGAACAACGACGATTATGAGAACCATCCCGCAGGCACGGGCCCTTATATGTTCGTCTCCCGCAGCCCGCAGGAGAACGTTGTCCTGAAGAAATTCGCCGATTACTGGGATCCCGACGGAACGAAGGGCGGAACTCCCGCGCATATCGATAACGTCACCCTGAAGATCATCTCCAATCCGGACATGCTTGTCATGAATCTGGAAGGCGGAAGCGTCGACATGATTTTCCACCTGAGTGCCTCCCAGGCGGCGCAGCTCGATGAGAGCAAGTTCACCGTGACCGAGGGGACCATGAACCTTGTCCAGGCGCTCTACCTGAACAACGCGGTGCCGGAGCTCGCCGTTCCCGAGGTGAGGAAGGCACTCTGCTATGCGCTGGACAGGACCGAGGTCTTTGACGCCGTATCCGACGGCAAGGGCACGCCCGTGGGAAGCGCGATGTATCCCGCATACGGCAAGTATTATCTCTCCGAGCTCAATGACGCCTATCCCACCAATCTGGACAAGGCAAAGGAACTGCTCGCGGAGGCCGGATATCCCGACGGATTCGATCTCGAGATCACCGTTCCCTCCAATTACCGCCAGCACGTGGATACCGCCCAGGTGCTTTCGGAGCAGCTGAAGCGCATAGGCGTCAATGTCTCCATCAAGCAGGTGGAGTGGGAGAGCTGGGTGAGCGACGTCTACCAGGGCCGCAGTTACGTCTCAACCGTCGTAGGCGTGGACGCCAACACGCTCTCCGCACCGGCTATGCTTTCCCGCTATGTGTCCACCGCTTCCAACAATTTCGTCAATTTCCAGAACAGCGAGTTCGACGAGACCTACGCTCTCGCCGTAGAAAGTACGGATGACGCACAGAAGACAGAGGCGTACAAGAAGTGCCTGACCATTCTGTCCGATGAGGCAGCGAGCGTATACATCCAGGATCTTCCGGATCTCGTCGGCATGAGCAATAAATTCACCGGATACACGTTCTATCCGCTTTACGTAGTGGATCTCGCGGCGATCCGTCCCGCGGAGTAATCTTCACGGTTTAATAATGAGCCGGGAGCCGGAGAGCTGGCATATGCCTCCTTTCCGGCTTCCGGCTCAATGTGACTGCGGTACCCTGTATGAAATATATCGTCAAAAAACTGATCATGATGGCCTTCACGATACTGGTCATCTCCTTTGTGGTCTTCCTTGCCTTCCGCTTCATCCCCGGAGATCCTGCGCTGATGATCCTGGGCGGGCAGTCCTCGCCGGAGAAAATCGAGGCGCTCCGGCAGGAGATGGGGCTTAACGATCCGGTGATGGCACAGTATCTCAGATGGCTCGGAGGACTCCTCCGGGGGGATTTCGGCGTTTCCTACAGATACAGCATGCCGGTTCTTTCGCTGATCGGGGAGAAGATCCCGATCACGCTGTTTCTCACGCTGGAGGCCTTCCTTCTTATGGTTGTGATCTCCATCCCGCTCGGAATCTACACGGCGAAGTACAGCGGAGGACTGATTGACCGCGTTCTTGTTGTGATCAACCAGATCATCATGGCGGTTCCTCCTTTTTTCTCCGGAATTCTGATAACCTGGCTTTTCGGGATGACCTTCCGGTGGTTCAGGCCGGGGGGATACATCTCGTATAAGGTGAGTTTTGCCTCCTTCCTCGGCTATCTTTTCTACCCGGCGCTGGCCATCGCGCTGCCCAAGGCAGCCATGGCGGTAAAACTCCTAAGGTCGTCCGTGCTGACCGAGGCAAAACTTGACTATGTCCGGACTGCCTACAGCAGGGGAAATGCGACGAACGACGTACTGTACCGGCATGTGCTCAAAAATGCGATTATTCCGGTGGTCACTTTCCTTGGGATGACGCTCGCCGACATGGTGGCGGGCAGCCTTATCGTGGAACAGGTCTTCGGGATTCCCGGCCTTTCCAAGACGCTTCTTACCTCCATTTCCAACCGTGACTACCCGGTGGTGGAGGCGATTATCGTCCTGATCGCGGTAATCGTCGTGACGAGCAACGTGGCGGTGGATCTCATCTACCGGGCGCTGGATCCCAGGATCCGCGCGGAGGAATAACTGGCGCAGACGGTACAGGATATGAGAATAAAGCACTTTTTCCGGCTTAAAAACAATCCGGGCAAATACAATGTTACGCTCCTTACCGGGACGATCATTACGGGATGTGTCCTTCTCCTTCTTCTCATCGGTGTTATTCATACCCCGTATGATACGGAGGCCATGGATACGGCGAACAAATTCGCTGGTTTCTCCCTACGGCATCTCATGGGGACCGACAATTTCGGCAGGGACGTGTTCTCGAGGGTGATCCGCGGAGGACAGACCACGCTGAAGATCGCCGTGGGCACCGTGTTCATCGGCCTTCTCGGCGGCACGGTCATCGGTGCGGTCACCGGCTACTTCGGCGGACTGGTGGATGAGATCCTCATGAGAATCAACGATACCATTTTCGCGTTTCCGAGCGTTCTTCTCGCGCTGGTTATCGTCTCGCTTTTCGGAAGCGGAACGATCCATGTGATATGGGCCCTTGGAATTGCCTTTATCCCAAGCTTCGCAAGGATGGTGAGGAGCGAGTTCCTCCGCTACAGGGACAGTGATTTTATCTCGGTGGCGAGGATGCAGGGGGCGAAGAGCGTGCGGATCATGTTTCTGCATATTTTCCCCAATACGCTTCCCGTCCTGCTCTCGGCGGTGATGATCGGCTTCAACAACGCGGTGCTTGCGGAAGCGGGCTTAAGCTATCTTGGCATCGGCGTACAGCCTCCGGAGCCCAGTCTCGGGAGAATGCTTTCCGAGGCGCAGTCCTATCTCGCGACGGCGCCTCTTATGAGCGCCGGCCCCGGCCTGATGATCATTCTCATGGTGCTGGGCTTCAGCCTTCTCGGCGACGGGATAAGCGAGTAGATTAAGGTGGCGGTTATGGGTGTAATACTTGACGTCAGTGATCTCCATATTGAGTTCCACGATCACGAGAAGCCGGAGACGGTGGTTCACGATTTTGACCTGATGCTGGAGGAGGGAGAGATCGTAGGCCTCGTCGGCGAATCCGGATCCGGAAAATCCATGAGCGCAATGGCGATCGCGGGCCTGCTTTCGAGGCATGAGATCTCCAAGGAGGGGAAAATACTCTACAACGGAACAAACCTTTTAACCTGTTCCAGGGAAGAGCTCAGAAGCTACCAGGGGAAGGACATCGCCATGATCTTCCAGGAGCCGATGACATCCCTGAACCCCTCGAAGAGGATAGGGTGGCAGGTGGAGGAGAGCGTCCGTATCCACCGGAGCGACATCGATGCGAAGACAAGGAAGGAGATGGCGGTAACGCAGCTCTCCAGAGCGGGACTTCCCGACCCGGAGAAGGTGTACATGCAGTATCCGCACGAGCTGTCCGGGGGAATGCGGCAGAGGGTGATGATCGCCGCGGCAATGATCCTTAATCCGAGGATTCTTATTGCCGACGAGCCGACCACCGCGCTGGACGTAATGGTGCAGGCACAGATTATCGACCTGTTAAGGGAGATCAACCGGGAGTACCACACATCCATTATCTTTATTTCCCATGATCTCAGTCTCGTCAACCAGCTCTGCCACCGCGTGCTTGTCATGCACCACGGACGCGTCGTTGAGGCGGGCAGGACCAGGGAGATCTTCAGGAATCCGCAGAAGGAATACACGATGAAGCTCATCGGCTCCATCCCAAAGGTGAGACTTGACGACGTCCCGCCGGACAGGCAGGAGATGGCCGGAGACATTCTCTCCGTGCGCGGCCTCACGGTATCCTACCAGAGCGGGGGCGGCCTCTTCAGGAAGAAACAGGAAAACCTGGTGCTGAAGGGAATAGACCTCACGCTGCACCGCGGTGAGATTCTTGCCCTGGTGGGCGAATCAGGCTGCGGCAAATCCACGCTGGCAAAGGCAGTTACCGGAATGAACAGCCGCTACAGCGGGAGCATAGAGCTCTCCGGTGACAGGCCGCAGATGGTGTTCCAGGATCCCTACAGCGCCCTTAATCCGTCCCACACGATAGGCTGGCTCCTGGAGGAGCCCCTGAGGATAAGGGGAGGGATGACCGACGCGGATCGAAACGCCCGGGTTCTGGAGATGATGGATATGGTGCGGCTTGACCGCGAGCTGATCCACCGCTATCCCGGACAGCTCTCCGGAGGCCAGCGGCAGAGGGTCTGCATCGCGGCGGCGCTGATGCTTAAGCCGGAGATACTTCTCGCGGATGAGCCGGTATCCGCGCTTGACGTCACGATACAGGTGGAAATACTCGCGCTTTTAAAGCGCCTCCGGGCGGAGATGGGGCTTTCCATTCTCTTCATTTCCCACGATCTGCGCACCGTTTACCAGCTCTGCGACACCGTCGCGATCATGAAGGGCGGGGTCATCATCGAGAAGGGCCCGGTGAACAGGATCTACCGGGAACCGGAGCAGGCGTACACAAGACAGCTGCTTAAGGCCGCGGGCATCGCGGTGCCGGGAGCCGCCGTATGAGGCGGCCGGGATGGTTTCCCGCGGAGTGCGCGGATTCCGCTTACCATATCGACTATGAAAAGCTTAAGGAGAGGGGAATACGCGGACTGATCTATGACGTGGACAACACGCTCGTGCCCCACGGCGCGATGCCGGACAACAGGGCAATGGCGCTTTTTGCCCGCCTTCATGAGCTGGGAATCCCGGCGGTATTCGTATCCAACAACCGGGAGGACCGCGTGAAGCCCTTCGCGGAGGCCGTTGGCGCAGGATATGTGTACAAGGCGGGAAAACCGCGGCCGGACGGCTACATCAAGGCGATGGAAATGATGGGTACCGATGCCGGTTCAACGATGTTTATCGGCGACCAGATCTTTACGGATATCTGGGGCGCGAACCGGGCAGGGCTCCGCTCAATCCTCTGCAGGCCCATCCATCCGAAGGAGGAGCCGCAGATCATCCTTAAGCGGATTCTGGAGAAGCCGGTGCTTCTTCTGTACGCCGCGGACAGAAAACTCCGCCCGGGCGCATATCAGGAAGAGAGTGTGATGCTTCCCCGCGACGGAGAGGGAAGATATCCGGAACCCTACGGGGCGTATGACGGCGCGGAGGGCAGCTTTACCCCGTTGAAGAGATGAGGGCAGAGGAAAACTCCGCCAGGGAGCGCTGTGATGAGAATTGACGGGCATACAGAGGTATACGGACTGATCGGGAAACCGGTGGGACATACAGTTTCCCCGGCGCTTCACGACGCTTTCGCGAGAGTCTGCGGGCGGAGCCTTGTCTATGTTCCTTTCCAGGTGGACGGCGATCTCGGAGCCGCGGTTAAAGGGGCGTATGAACTGAATATCCGCGGGCTGAATGTCACCGTGCCCTACAAGAGCAGGGTTATCCCCTTTCTGTCGGACATCGATGAAGAAGCGCACCTGCTCGGCGCGGTCAACACCCTGGTGCGCATCCCCGGAGGATACAAGGGGTACAACACGGATCTTGCGGGACTGAAGAAAGCAGTGCACGCGGACGGAATAAAACTCAGCGGCCGTCCCGTGATGATCATCGGCGCAGGCGGAGCGGCGAGAGCTGCGTCGTTTGCCGCGGCAAAGGAATCGCCCTCCGTGCTCATTATTGTCAACAGGACGCCGGCAAAGGCCCGTCTTCTGGCAGAGGAAGTGCGAAAGGCATTTCCGGGACTTAAGACGGCAGAGGGAAGCCTGGAGGATGCTGGCGGGCTTATCTCCGGATCAGGAGGGCACGCGGCGGTTTTCCAGTGCACGAGCGCGGGACTGTATCCGGAGACCGGGGAGTGCCCGGTAAGCGATCCGGAAGTTTTCCGCGGCACGGAGTACGGCTTTGATCTGATCTATAACCCTGAGGAGACTCTTTTCATGAAGCGGGTCAGGCAGAGCGGAGGCATGGCAAGAAACGGCCTTGCAATGCTGCTTTACCAGGGAGCGGCTTCATTTGAGCTCTGGACAGGGGAGAAAATCGGAGACGAAGCCCTGGAGGAGGCAATGCGGACCTTGAGCCGGGCGGTACAGGCATGAACGAAATAAGGCGGAGCATCATTCTTACAGGCTACATGGGATGCGGCAAAACTACAGTCGGACGGGAGCTTTCCCTGAGAACCGGAAAAGTTCTTGCGGACACCGACGAGATGATCGTGGAGAGGGAAAACTGCCCGGTTCCGCAGATATTCGCGGAGAAAGGGGAGCCGTATTTCAGGGATCTTGAGACAAAACTTCTGCGGGATCTTGACGCAGGGGAGACCGATATGGTCTGCTCCACCGGCGGCGGTATTGTTCTTCGCAGGGAGAACAGGGAACTGCTTAAGAAAATCGGTTTTACCGTGTGGCTTACCGCCTCGCCGGAGACCATATCGGAAAGGCTTGCTTCCGACAGGGAAAGGCCTCTTCTCCCGGCGGGGGCGGATCCGGAAAGAATCAGGGTGATGATCAAGGAGAGGACGGAGGCCTACAAGGAGAGCGCCGATCTCATTGTCCGGACGGACGGGAAGAAACCGGAGGAGATCGCGGACGAAATTCTGGATAAACTGCAAGGACAGGGGTACTGCTTTGAAAATTCTTGTGATCAACGGACCTAATCTCAATTTTCTGGGGATAAGGGAGAAAAGCATCTATGGTGAGACGTCCTACGGGGAGTTCATCCGGGACCTGATAAGCCGCGGGAAGGAGCTCGGCGCGGAGGTTGAGGCGTTTCAGAGCAACCACGAGGGCGCGATTATCGACCGCCTGCAGGAAGCCTACAGCGACGGGACGGAGGGCGTGGTGATCAATCCCGGGGCGTACACGCATTACAGCTATGCGATACATGACGCCTTGAAGAGCGTCTTCGTACCGAAGGTGGAGGTGCACATTTCGGACATACACTCAAGGGAGAGCTTCCGGTCGGTCTCCGTCACGGCTCCGGCCTGCGACGCTCAGATTGCGGGGCACGGACTGCACGGCTATATCGAAGCAATAGAACTAATAAAACAGTTGAAAAACGGCGGACAATAAAATATACTAACAAAGGATTGCAGTCATTTTGGGAGGTTTTTATGATTTCTGCCAGTGAATTCAGGAACGGCGTGACCCTTGAGATCGATGGTCAGGTATATCAGATTGTGGAATTCCAGCACGTCAAGCCCGGCAAGGGCGCAGCTTTCGTGCGTACAAAACTGAAGAACGTCATCGGCAACGGCGTTGTTGAGCGTTCTTTCCGTCCTACAGAGAAGTTCCCGGCGGCGAGAATCGACCGCAAGGAATATCAGTACCTCTATACCGACGGTGAAATTCACAACTTCATGGATACCGAGACTTATGAGCAGATCGGCCTTTCCGACGACGTCGTCGGCGATTCGCTCGAGTTTGTCAAGGAAAACGAGATGGTCAAGATCGCTTCCTACAACGGGAATGCGTTTGCCGTAGAGCCCCCGCTCTTTGTTGAGCTCGAGATCACCGATACCGAGCCCGGCTTCAAGGGCGATACCGCTACAGGCGCAACCAAGCCCGCGACTGTAGAAACCGGTGCGCACGTGAGTGTTCCGCTCTTTGTCAGCATCGGCGACAAGATCAAGATCGACACGCGGACAGGTGAGTATCTCTCCAGGGCATAAGGCCCGTTCTGCCGGACATCAGCATGGAAAGGACAATGGAATGATTCCATTGTCCTTTTTGTTATGTCTGACAGGAGAGAATACGCAATGACTGACTGGAACTTACAGGCCGCCGACAATGCCGGTGAGCAGATCAACACCTTCAGGGCCGGGCTGGAGAAGGAATTAAGGCAGATCCTTGGTGACGGCGCGAATGTGATCTACCGCAATGACCTCGGGATGAACGGGCTTTTCCACCTGACCGTGACGATCCGGATGAACGGAAGCAGGATCGCGCCGACAATAGATCTCGGGGAATTTCTGGATGCCTACAGGAGAGGCATTTCCATTGCCGTGATCGCGGAAAATATCGCCGGGTGCCTGCCTCCGGCGGAAGAAGACGGGGGCTTTGATCCCGACGAGTGGGAGGACTACTCGCGCGTCCGGACACGGCTCGCGGTAAAACTAATTCATGCAGAGAAGAACAGGATGCTGCTGAAAGAAGTCCCTTACGCCAAAATCCTGGATCTTGCACTGCTTGCTGTTTATATCGTCGACCGGAGCGAACACTCCCATGCGACGATCACCATAAGGAACACTCATCTCGAAAGGTGGGGGATCGGCAGGGACAAACTTTTAAGAGATGCCCTGCGCTCGTCGCCTCTCGTCATGCCTGCCGTCGTGAGAAGTATCGACGAGGCGCTGTCCTCCGCAGCCGGGAGCATTTCGGGCAATATGATGCAGGAAGCTTTCTGCCGGCCTCCTGCGGCTGAGGAAACAGAAGAAGGGGCGGCATCGCTTTTCGTCCTGAGCAATGTTTTCGGATATCTCGGTGCCTCGGCCGCGGTATATCCCGGGACGCTGAAAAGTTTTGCCGACGCTGCGGGCAGGGATCTCTTTGTCCTGCCAAGCTCTGTTCACGAGGTACTGCTCCTTCCCGATTCCCGGGAGAACGAGCCGGAAGGCCTGTCCGAAATTGTCCGGGAGATCAACAGGACCGCGGTTGCCCCGGAAGAAGTGCTCTCGGATCACGTCTATTATTTCAGCAGGGAGCGCGGGCTTATACTTCCCGGGGACAGGATCAGCCCGGATAAGTAAGCTTTCCGGGGGTATTGCATATCCTGCCGGCCGCCGCCGGATCCGGCCGTGCAGGTGCCCGCGATACTCCGGCCGGCCGGCTGCAGCAGTTATGACTGGACAGTCCGGCCGGCTTATGCTATGATAAACGTCAGTTCTCTTGAGATGGAGATCGGGCACTCGTAGTCTAATGGATAGAACGAAGGCCTCCGACGCCTTTAATGCAGGTTCGATTCCTGTCGGGTGCACTGACGGAACACGGAGATCCGGGACTTCCATTCGGAATTGCTATTCCGGATAGATCCCGGATTTCTTTGTATTCATTCTTTTCATGCGGAGCACCTGGAGCAGCGATGAGTAAAAATAATAACCGGATGAGCTTCGGCGACTATATGGCCGAGCTCTCCTACAGCCTGAAAAACCATGTCCTTGACAGGCGGAGGATAATCCTTCCTCTGCTTCTTGCCGCAGCGGTTGCGCTTACCGTAGCGGCAGCTTTATTCTTCAGCATCAGGGCAGCGCTCGGCAAGGGCGGCCGCCCTGCTTCCGATGCCTCGGCGGATGCGCCTGCAGAGGAGAATTCCGGTGAAATGGAGCTCAATGCCTATCCGGAGGTTAATGACCTGATCCGGATGTATTACGACGCAGTCGCCGGAGGGGATATTGATACAATCCGTGTGATAAGCAGGGGAATCAGCGACAGGGAAATCACGGATATCCAGGTGGTCAGCAGAAGCATTGACCACTATGAGACGGTGGACGTGTACACCAAGCCGGGGAGTCCCGTCACGGAAGAAGATGCTCCGGAACGGTTGAAATCGTGGGTGTGCTACGCGTCGACGGAAGTAGTTTTCAAGGGCTACGCAAAACCGGTTCCGGGAATGCAGACCTTCTTCGTGGAGGAAGCAGACGGCCGTCTTGTGATTAATTTTGCCCCTGCAGACATGGAGTACATCAACACTGTGTCCCTGCAGGATGACGTCGTGGACTTAAGCAACAAGATCACCGCGGACTATAATGACATGCTGGCGGGAGATCCTGCGTTTGCCGCTTTTGTGGAGGCTCTTACTTCGGGACTTTACAATGCCGCCGAAGTTCAGCTGACGCAGGAGGCGGCAGCACAGGCAGCTGCGGCCCCGGCCCAGGAGACTTCTCCGGACGGGAATGCGGGGAACGGAAACCAGGAAACCGTTAATCCGGAGGAAGCCGGAGCAGCCGTGACGGAGGAAGAGGTTTTGCTTAACGGGGGAGAAACCCCGGAAGGCGCGGGGGAGACCGGGACGGAAGGCGGAGAGAGCGTTTCCGCGGAAGGCGGGCAGACAGGAACCGCACTGGTACTGGAGTCCGTCTATCTGCGCAGCCAGGCGAGCACGGAATCCGAGGCGATTACTACGCTTTATCCCGGCTTTGAGGTGCAGGTAACGGGGAGTGAGGGAGAGTGGTCGAAGATCACCTATCAGGAAATGAACGGGTATATCAAGACGGAGTTTCTCCTCTTTGAGTGATACCGGTGCGGGAAGGAGATGCGTATGTTCGGCAGGATAAATGTCGGTATTCTGGGTACGGGAAACATAGCGGAGACCATGGCCGCGACAATCAGGACAGTTCCCGGGGTGAACGCCTACGCCGTTGCATCCAGGACGCAGTTCAAGGCAGATGCGTTCGCCGATCAGCACGGCTTCAAGAAGGCCTATGGTTCCTACGAGGAACTGCTGAGGGACAGGAAGGTTCATCTGGTCTACATCGCTACGCCTCACTCCGAGCATTATGCGAATATGAGGCTTTGCATGGATTACGGGAAGGCCGTGCTCTGTGAGAAGGCCTTTACGATAAACCTAAGGCAGGCGGAAGACATCTTCCGCATCGCGGAGGAGAAGAAAATCTTCGTCGCGGAGGCGATGTGGGTCAGGTTTATGCCGATGCTGCAGACGATGCAGGATATTATCGCCAGCAACGCGATCGGAGAGCCGAAGATGATGGTCGCCAACCTTGGCTACAACGTAAGCCAGGTAAAGCGGGTAGTCGATCCTTCGCTTGGAGGCGGAGCGCTCCTCGATCTCGGAGTATATACCCTGAATTTCGCATCCATGCTCTTCGGCAACGATATCGTCAACATCAGCACTTCCTGCTCCTTTAATACCGAGACCGGCGTGGATATGGAAGACAGCATCACGCTGTGCTACAGGGACGGCAAAATGGCCTGCCTTTCGGCGACGGCAAATGCAGTGAGCGACCGGAGGGGAGTAATCTACGGGACCAAGGGCTATATGGTCGTGGAGAATATCAACAATTTTGAATCGGCCGCTGTATACGATTACAAGCACGAGAGGATCAGTTTTACAAAGAGACCCCGCCAGAAGACGGGCTATGAATATGAGCTTAAGGCCTGCGTAAGGGCATTGAAGAACGGATGGCTCGAGTGCCCTGAGATGCCCCACAGGCAGACTCTCTCGATTATGCACCAGATGGACACGATCCGCTCGGTCTGGGGGCTTAAATATCCCGCAGACCAGGAGCTTATCGGGCAGGATCCTTCCTTCCAGGATCCGTCGATATGGAATATGCCGGCAGCTCCCGCTCCAGGACTTATCACCGCGTCCGAACCGCTCAGTGAGCCCGTGGCTGCGGCTCCGGAGGTCAGTGCCGCGGCCGGGGACGGCGGCAGGAAGGAAGAACAGGAGGATCCGTCGGAAAGCTCCATCGAGAAGTCCCTTCGGGAACTGCTTTTCCCGGATGATCCGGACACCCAGGTCGTCATGGTTGAGGGACTGGACGGAAATGATTCTTCGGATGATGACGATGACGACGGGGCGGAGGATGAATCCGGGCCTGATGAGGACGGAGATGACGAATGAGGGATAAAGCGAGTCCGTACACCAGCTGTGACTTATGCTGCAATTACCAGTACGACGAGGAAGACGAGTGTTATTATTGCCTCGTAGACATGGATCAGGATGATTATTACCGCTTTCTTGCCGGATCGCGTTATTCCTGCCCGTATTTCCGGAACAATGACGAATATGAAGTGGTAAGGCACCAGGCCTGAAGGTGCCGTAAATCCGGGCCGGACGTGGCTTAGCCAGTCCGGCCTTCGTCTTTCATCTGACAAGGAGGATCGAAATGACAGGACCGCGCGTTGTGGTGGGAATGTCCGGCGGGGTGGATTCCTCCGTGGCCGCCCTGCTGCTGAAGGAAGAGGGATATGATGTCATCGGGGTGACCATGCAGATATGGCAGAGTGAAAGCTCCGCAGCTGCGGAGAGGGACGGCGGGTGCTGCGGCACGCTTGCCGCAGCTGACGCCGCGAGGGTTGCCGACGTACTGGATATTCCCCACTATGTGATGGATTTCAGGCCGGAATTTGAGGAGCATGTTGTCCGCTACTTCGTAGATTCCTACATCCGGGGGCGCACGCCCAATCCCTGCGTCGCCTGCAACCGCTTTGTGAAATGGGAGGCGCTGCTTGACCGGAGCCTTGCCCTTGGAGCGGAGTATATTGCGACAGGGCATTACGCGGGAATAGTGAAGCTGGAAAACGGGAGATACAGCGTGCGGAACGCGGTCACCGCGGCGAAGGACCAGACCTATGCGCTCTATCAGCTTACCCAGCGGCAGCTCTCGCACACGCTCATGCCCGTAGGCGGGTATACCAAGCCGGAGATAAGGGAAATCGCAGAAAAGGCGGGACTTCCTGTCGCTTCCAAACCGGATTCCCAGGAGATTTGCTTCATACCGGATGACGATTACGGCGGATTTATCGACAGATACGCCCCCGGGCGCGTGCCGGGGCCGGGCAGCTTCGTGGATTCCGGGGGAAATATACTTGGCACGCACAGGGGCATCACCCATTACACGGTGGGACAGAGGAAGCACCTTGGCCTGCCGATGGGGAAGCCGGTGTTCGTCACCGGGATTGATCCGGAGAAGAACGAAGTCAGGATAGGTTCCGGAGACGAGGTCTTCGGCACGGAACTAACCTGTGACGAGGTGAATTACATGGCTGTGGGCGAAGAGGCGTTCCGGACAGGCGAAATCAGGGCGCGGGCGAAGATCCGCTACACCCAGAGAGATGCGGTGCCCTGCACGCTGAGGAGGGAAGGAAAACTCCTCCGCTGCGTCTTTGACGTACCGGTCAGGGCGATCACTCCCGGCCAGGCCGCTGTTTTCTATGAGGGGGACCATATCCTCTGCGGGGGGACAATTCTCTGAGAAAGAAAGAGGGCCGGAAGTACCGGCCCCGGAATCATATCCCGTATTCCCCGGGCACGCGCTTCCCGGAAGCTGGGTCTCTTCTGTACACGGCGATGCTGTCA
>OMSM01000011.1 GCA_900313745.1 uncultured Lachnospiraceae bacterium | reverse complement strand
GAAGGTCTCGTCGAAGGTGGAACCGGAGCAGAACATCCCGTGCATTGCCCAGATCACGGCGTTGTATTTCTCCATCAGCTCGCTGGTAACCAGGCCGATCTCACGGCCGCCGGGCACCATCCAGTCAATGACGCCGACGCCCTCGGGGAAAACCACGGGGCATTCCGTCATCATCTCCCAGAGCTCCCTGGTAAACACCTCGTCCCTTAAAGGTAGCACGAAGGAAAGCGCGATGACATTCGTCGTGTGGGCGTGATAAATGATCCTGTGCTTCCCGCCGGTCACACGCTGCTTTACCTGGTGGTTAAGGAGGTGGGTCGGAAGCTCGGAGGTCGGACGCCCGCCCTCGACGAAGCCCCAGCGGATCTTGTAGTTCTCACCCTTCTCATCGATCTCGATAATTCCGAGGCTGACCTCGGGATCCACCGGGATATTCCGGAAGAACTGCCCTGTACCTGTCACCAGGAAAAACTCGCCCTTAAGGTCCGGTACCGACGCCCCGATCGGTACCCATTCGCCGTGATCCATGAAGCGGTCGCGGATTGCCTCCACCTCGTGGGAGCGGATGCGGTAGGACAGGTTGCCCCCGTTCCTTTCATGCCATCCCTGCTCGTAGCCCTCCTGGGCCATCTTGATAAAATCCTGGACAAAACGTGATTCCAATACTTTCATTGATCTATTTCTCCTGAAAACCAGCTTTATACTCTCTTAGACTGAACATCCTTCTCGTAGGCCTTAATCTCATCAAACCATGTGCCGTCCACGGGCCTGCCGCACTGCCTGCAGTACTCATCCCATACGTCGCCGAAAGGCATGGTCTTGAGCTCCTCCTGGCGGACCATAAGCTCACTGAACTGATCCGTATCCTGGAGTTTCTTCAGATCCTCCGCCGGGGTAAGCAGCGCATACAGCAGCGCCTTCTCCACGTTGCGCATTCCGGTGACCCACGCGGACACGCGGTTGATCGAGGCGTCGAAATAATCCGTCGCGATGTTTACCCTGCCGTCCAGGCCTCCGCAGCGCACGACCTCCTTCATGATCTCCCTGGTCTCGTCGTCAAAGAGCACCACGTGATCGCTGTCCCAGCGCACCGGGCGGGTGACGTGAAGCGCGATCTCGGGGAAGAACGCAAGGAGCGCCGGAATCTTGTCGGAGACCACCTCGGTGGGATGATAGTGGCCGTTGTCCATGAGCGGGATGCACTTGTCCATGTTGGCCGCGGCGTAGCTTAAGGTAAACTCCGCGCTTCCGACGGTATAGGCCTCGACGCCGATGCCGAAGACCTTGGATTCGACGCAGGGCTTCACCATCTTAAAATCATAGGGCTCCGAGAGGATCTCATCGATGGCCTCCTTATAGCGCACGCGGGGTCCCATGCGGTCGGCGGGAATATCCTTGAAGCCGTCGCCGGTCCAGATGTTCATGGTGCAGGGGATTCCGAGTTCCTCCGCGAAATAGCTGGAGATGCGGATGCAGGCCTTGCCGTGGTTGATCCAGAATCGGCGGGTCTCCTCGTTGGGGGAAGCGAGGGTCAGCGGGTCGCACATCGGATGGGAGAAGAATGTCGGGTTGAAGTCAAGCCCGAGGCCTCTCTCCTTCGCAAAGTCGACCCAGGGCTTGAAGTGTTTGGGCTCAAGCTTGTCGCGGTCGACCCAGCCGCCGTTCTCCTCGTTGAAGATCGCATAGTTCGCGTGAAGATTGAGCTTCACCTTGCCGGGAATAAGCTTCAGTGCCTCGTCGATGTCCGCCATCAGTTCCTCGGGTGTGCGGGCTCTTCCGGGATAGTTGCCGGTGGTCTGGATTCCGCCGGTGAGGGGCTTCGTCGGGTCCGTGTCAAAGCCGCGGACGTCGTCGCCCTGCCAGCAGTGCATGGAGACGGGAACACTCTTCAGTCTGTCGATTGCCGCCTGGGCATCGATACCGATTACAGCGTATTTTTCTTTTGCTTCGGTGAAGCTCATGGTGCGTTTCCTCCTTAAGGTTAAATGATGTTGCTTTTTTCTCTGCAGGTTATACTGCGTTACTTTCCTTCCATCTGGATCTTCAGGTTCCCAAGCGCGGTGGCCTCCAGAGGAAGCGCCTCGACCTTCTTGCCCGTCGCCTCCTCCGTGAGCCGGTTGACGAAGGCATTCTTCGCTCCTCCGCCCACGATGTAAATCGAGTCATAGCTTCTTCCGGTGTTGCGCTCAAGCTCCTCGATCGCTGCCTTGTAGCACAGCGCCAGGGACCGGTATGCACACCGGAAGTAATCACCCGCTGTCTCCGGCTTATCGGAAAGCGCTGCGTCGAAGGCCGCCTTCATGCTCTCCGGGGCCATGAAAGCTTCGCCGTTGACGTCCACGGTTCCGTCAAAACTGCTCTCCTCCGCCATGCGGACGATGTCCGGGAACGACGTGTCCGGGCAGAGCTCTCTCCGAAGCTCGTTGGCCACCCACATGCCCATGATATTCTTCTGGTAGCGGGTATATCCGACGCCGCCCTCATTGGACCAGTTGGCCTCCATGCTGCCCTCATTTGTGATGGGCGCGGGAGTTTTGACTCCCAGCAGGCTCCATGTTCCGGAGGAGATGTACGGCGCATCCTCCTTCATCGGGATCCCCTCCACTGCGGAGCCGGTGTCGTGGGTCGCGCACAGCACGACCTTGATCCCTTCGTACTCCCCGAGCAGTGTTCCCGGGGCTTCCGGCACAGGGAAGAGGTGCCTCGGAAGGCCCAGTGCGTCGACGATCTCCATGTCGTATTCACCGGTCTCGGCGCTGACCATCCCTGTAGTCGTGGAGTTGGTGTACTCGTGCGCCTTCCTTCCGGTGAGCCTGTACATGAGATACGAGGGCATCATCAGGAAATCGGTGACGCCGTCAAGCCTGCCGGCCATCTTGTCCTCATAAAGCTGGTAAATGGTGTTGAACGTCGCGAACTGAATTCCGGTGCGCCGGTACAGGTCAGCAAAAGGAATCCTTTTGTGCACCTCCGGGATCGACGCCTCCGTCCTGCTGTCGCGGTAAGCATAGCAGGGATAAACCGTCTCGTCGCCCTTAAGGAGGATGTAATCGACTCCCCAGGTATCCACCGAGAGACTCTCAATCACGCCCGCGGCGAGTTCGGGCATATCCTCCGTCCGGTCCCCGCCGACCGCGGCTTTTGCGCGCTTAATTCCTCTCTTCACGTGCCCGAGGAGCTCCTCGATGTCCCAGATGAGGTGCCCGTCCTGCTGTACCATGCCGTTGGGGAAGCGGTAGACCTCCTTCGTCTGAAGCCAGCCGTCCTGCATCCATCCGAGAATGTGCCTGCCGGACGAGGCGCCGATGTCCACGGCAAGGTAATACTTCACTGATTCCGCCATTGCTCTTCCTTTCTTCCTGTGAAAACTTCCGCGCGCCCTTATTACCTCACAGCCCGCACTCTTTTTCGTTCCCGCCGGAAATGATCAAGGTTCTGGTTAAGTATATCAAACCCACTATCATTATAAATGGAATCGGCAGCAAAGGAAAAGGCGGAT
>OMSM01000473.1 GCA_900313745.1 uncultured Lachnospiraceae bacterium | reverse complement strand
GCGAGATCGGTATACAGCGCCTTGTCCAGGTACGCTCTTGCCTCTCTGACGGTGCGGTAAAACTCATCCGAGTACGGATCTCTTAAGTCCAGCAGATTGACCGCGTCGTTTAAGACCCGTGTGATCTCCCTGCGGGCGGAGGAATCCTCCTCCAGGCGCGGAAAGGCATCGAGAGGCACCTGGATATCCAGGTAAAGGCCCTCAATTTCCGCATCAATTTCACGGAAGTCCACCACAAGGGAAAATTCCGGATGCAGGATTCCCGTATATGCCTGCAGGTCAATACTGATGTGCTCTCCCGCCCCGGCTTCCCGGCTCAGCAGTACGTCCCTGTGGTTCATGTCCGCGCCCTGTACAGGGACGCCGTTGATGAACACAAGGAACTGAGGATTCTTCGCGTCGTCCGGCTCGTTTATCTGTGTGGCGATGTGCATCCACAGCGGCTTCCTGTCAAAACTCTCCGGCACGGAGGTCTCCGCGTGGAACCAGTAGTGCCTGTCCGGCCCGTACCAGTGATCCTTCGCCTGGTCAAAAGGAACAAATTCGCCGCGCCAGTCCGGCCTTTCCCTCGCCGCAATATCCTCTGACGTCTCCGTGTCCGCCCGTTTTCCCTCAAACGCGTCTTCCGGGGTCAGAAAGAGGCCGTCCCTCCATATCCATCCGCTTATCGGAGCGCACTGCTTTACCGAGAGCTTCCGCAGATTATCCGCTATTACCTGTGCCCGTTTATCCAGAAATACCATAACTGCCTTTCCTTGCTTACATCGCGTGAGTTTTGATGTAGTCAATCAGCCTGTCTGCCGTAGTGAACGCCAGGCCTGTTACTGTGTCCGCGCATCCGTAGTAAACGGCGATGCGCCCGGTATCCGCGTCCGCGAGAGCCGCGCAGGGGAAGGTGGTGTTCGGGACGTCCCCGACGCACTCGTATATCTCGGTCGGCCCCAGGATGTAGTTTTTCGTGCGGAAAAGCACCTTCCACGGCTCGTCGAGATCCAGCAGCGCCGCACCCATGCGGTAAACATAGCCGTTGCAGGTCCGGATGACCCCATGATAGATGAGAAGCCATCCCTCGTCAGTCTCAATCGGCACCGGGCCCGGGCCGATCTTCAGGCACTGCCAGCCGGAATCGTTGAATTCCGTCGCTCCCATCATGAAGCGGTGTTTGCCCCAGTAGACAAGATCGGGGCTCTGGGAGACGAAAATATCGCCGAACGCCGTGTGGCCGTTGTCGCTTGGCCGGCTCATCAGCATGTACTGCCCGTTGATCTTCCTCGGGAACAGGACTCCGTTGCGGTTAAACGGCAGGAACGCGTTTTCCAGCTGATGGAAGGTATGGAAATCATCGGTCCACGCAAGCCCTATAGTCGGTCCGTGATAACCGTTGCACCACATCACGTAATAGTGTCCGTCCATATAGCATACGCGGGGATCGTAGCGGTATTCCTTCCTCAGGATCTCCTCCTCCGCTCCGCACATCGTCACCGGCTCGTCTTCGATATGCCAGTGGATTCCGTCCTCGGAGAATCCCGGGAAGATATCCATCACGATCGCCGTGGAGTCACAGCGGAAAACTCCAGCGAAGCCGCTGCCATAGGGAACGACTGCGCTGTTAAATACGCTGTTGGAGATGGCGTTGCCATCCCTTCCGATAATAGGATTGCCCGAATAGCGCCAAAGGGGAAGCCTTAAATCCCCCGACGGTTCCTCCCAGGGAATATTCGGCAGTGATTGTCCGATAATTTGAGCCATAATAACCTCTTTTCGGTATATTCGCAAAACTTTGATGTATAGAAAAGACCGGGAACATTTCTGTCCCCGGTCCTTCAATTCAGATGATGAGCAGCCCTCAGATGAATCCGAAGACCTGCGCTCCGGACAGATTATTCCGCTGCCCAGGCGTTGATCTGGCTCTGCATCTCGTCGATGATATCCTGCAGTCCTGCAGCATCCATCTCTTCGTACATCGCCGGGACACCCTCGGTGGGATCAACCGTACCGGTTCTGATCTCAGGAAGGTATCTGTTCATGATCTCAATGCAGTTGGCAAGCTGGTCAGCGATCGGAGCAGTGTCAAAGGAGAAACCGATCAGCACGGAAGCCTCGGCATTGGCGTTCAGCTCCTTAACCTCATCCCACTGATTGAACTCGACGTCATCGGTAGGGGTGACGTTGAAGAATGTGCCCTGGGTATATCCGGCCATTGTCCAGTTGGCGTTGTTCTTGTGAACTCTGCCGTCCTCGGTGTACTGCCAGTCATCGCCCTCGACGCCGTAGTACAGAAGGTCACGCACATAAGAATCGGTATTGACCAGCTGGAGGAACTCCAGTGCCTTCTCAGGATGAGCGCTGTTTGCGGAAATCGCGTTCGCGGAGCCCTGAACAGTACCGTTGGAAACGATGGTCGGGCCATACTGGAAAGCGGTGCAGTTTTCCATGCCCATGTTGGGACCCCAGACGGTCTTCGCAGCAAGGGACCAGCCCTGAGCTACGCTGAAGGGACGATAAAGAGTGGTCTCTTCGGGTCTGGTTGCGGCATCGGAGTTGATGATGCCATCCTCATACCACTGATGATGCAGCGCGAAACGATCCATGACTTCCTGCTGCTCGAAAACCTTGACAACCGTACGGGTCTCGTCGTCATAACGGACACCGATCACGCCCAGGCCGCTGCCCGCAGCGTCAAATTCGCGGTGCAGCCAGCTGCCGGAATCCTTGTGGAGAATGAAGCCGGGCTCACCCTGATGCTCGGTGATCTTTCTCAGAGCCTCATCGGCATCCTGGAAAGTCTTGATGGACTCGGTATCGATGCCAAGCTCATCGGCCAGGTTCTGATCCCAGATGAAATACTGGGAAGCGGAGCTGTCCTTGTAGGTAGGGATCGCATAAAGCTTGCCGCCTATCTTCTCAGCCTCATAATAGGCCTCGGGGATCATCGCATACAGATCCGGAGCTGCCTTGGGAAGAAGCTCTGTGATGTCCATCAGCGCATTGCTGGCGACATCAATCACAAGCGAGCCGGGGCTGAAGATGATATCAAAGTCACCGCCGCCGGTGCTGACAATGACGTTGCGGCGGCTTCCCCAGTCGCCCCACGGCACGACTTCTATGTCGATATTCACCCCGATGATGGGCTCGATGTACTCATTCATCTGAGCCTTCCATGCATCGTAGTTGGCAGGCATTCCGGTTCCGACGACCAGCCAGCGGACGTTAACAACATCGCCGGAAGCCTC
>OMSM01000093.1 GCA_900313745.1 uncultured Lachnospiraceae bacterium | reverse complement strand
TCCCGCGAGAATCCGCATTGCGACGGAAATCGGCGGCGACGCATCAGGAACGGAAGCCGTCCTTTCGGTCTACGACGGGGATACGCTTGTCGCACAGGGAAGAGGACAGGAGGCGGAACTGGACATCGCCGACGCCCGGCTGTGGTCAGACGAGACCCCGCATCTTTACCGTGTTCTGGCAAAACTTGTTAAAGACGGTGTCCTTGTCGACGAGGCTTCGGTGAACTTTGGGATAAGAAAACTGGAGTGGAGCCCGAAGGGCCTCTTCGTCAACGGGAAAAACACCCTCCTCCGCGGCGGCTGCGTTCATCACGATAACGGGGTTATCGGTGCGGTCAGCCTTCCGGAGAGTGAGCGCAGGAGAGTCCGCATCCTGAAGGAGTGCGGCTTCAACGCGGTCCGCATCTCCCATAACCCTGCGTCCGCCGCACTTCTCGACGCCTGTGATGAGTACGGGATGTACGTGATGGACGAGGCCTTCGACATGTGGTACAACCGCAAGAACCCCTATGATTACGGCAGGGATTTCACCGACTGCTGGAAGGAGGATATCACGGCGATGGTGGAGAATGATTACAATCATCCCTCCGTGATCATGTACTCCATCGGCAATGAGGTTGCGGAGCCCCACGAGAAAAGAGGGCAGGACGCCGGAAAGGCGATGATTGACCTGATCCACGCGCTTGATCCCGAACGTCCGGTGACCTGCGGCGTAAACCTGATGGTTATGAGCCGCGCGGCAAAGGGAAACGGAATCTACCAGGACGGCAAGCAGAACACCGGATCGGACAAGCCGCAGAAGGAGAACAAGGCTGCGAACGGAAGCCTTGCGTTCAACATCATGGCCAGCTTCATCGGCACAGGAATGAACAAAGGCGGCAATTCTCCCAAAGTGGATGCCCTGGCCTCCCCGTTCTGCGACATGCTGGACATTGTGGGCTACAACTACGGCTCCGGCCGCTATCCGCTGGACGGCAAAACTCATCCGGACCGCATCCTTGTCGGCTCCGAGACTTTCCCCCAGGATATCTGCAGGAACTGGGCGATGGTGAAGCAGTATCCGTACCTCATCGGCGACTTCATGTGGACCGCGTGGGACTACCTTGGCGAGGCGGGAATCGGCGCCTGGAGCTACACGGGCGGAATGCCGTTCAACCGGCCTTATCCCTGGCTTCTCGCCGGCGCGGGAGTGATTGACATCCTGGGTGTGCCGGATGCCAGCTGCCGGTATGCGGCAACAGTCTGGGGACTGATGGATCATCCGGTGATCGGCGTCCGTCCGGTGAATCATCCCGGTGTCCGTGTCTCAAAGTCGGTCTGGCGGGGAACCAATGCCGTGGAGAGCTGGGCGTGGCAGGGATGCGAGGGCAATAAGGCGGAGATCGAGGTTTACTCGGACAAGGCCGCTGTCGAGCTCTTCCTGAACGGAAAGTCCCTCGGAAAGAAGAAGCTGCGCGACTGCCGCGCGTTCTATAAAACGGCATATCAGCCGGGCGAGCTTAAGGCTGTCGCCTATGATGCCTCGGGGCGTGAGGTCTCGGAGCACTCGCTGTTCTCCGCTGAGGGGAAGCGGACATTGGCGGTTCTTCCGGAGAAGGAGCACTGCGCGGAAGGGGAAGCTGTCTACGTGGATATCGAGATCCGCGGAGAGAACGGCGTCGTGGAGCACAATGCCGACCGCAGGCTTAAGGTATCGGTCTCCGGGGCGGAGCTCATCGGATTCGGAAGCGCCAACCCCTGCACGGAGGAGAGTTACACCTCCGGAGAGTTCACAAGCTACTATGGAAGGGCGCTTGCCGTAGTCCGGGTGCTTGAGCCCGGAAAGGCAAAGATCACTGTCACAGACGGGACAGGAGAGTACAGCGCGGTGCTTTGAGCCGGAGTACGGACAACAGCATAAGTTTTCCGCCAAATAGAAAGGATGGGCAGCTTTGGCTGCCCATCCTATATTAGGTGTCACAGGGAATGATTCAAAATCCCCTCCTGCCCGACGGCCTCCCGTCAGCGCACGCTGAAGCGGTAGGCGGTGACGGTCTTAAAGGTCTCGCCGGCCTTGACGTAGGGATTCGGGAAGTGATCAAGATTCGGGCTGTTCGGGAACCCCTGGGTCTCGTAGCAGAACGCGCCGTGCTGCACATAGCGGGCGCCGTCCTTGCCGGCGACCTGGCCGCTGAAGCCGTTGGCGGTGTAGAGCTGCATTCCGGGCTGATCCGTGAGAACGGTCATCACGCGTCCGCTCTTCGGGTCGTAGGCCTCTGCGACCTCGCGGTATCCGCGGCCCTTAAGGACATAGTTATGGTCGAAGCCGCCCTGATTGAAGGAGCTCGCCTTAACCTCGTCCAGCGCGGGACCGAGCTTCCTGGGGGTGCGGAAATCGAGGGGAGTACCGGTGATATCGAAGATTTCTCCGGTAGGAAGGCAGTTTTCGTTCAGCGCGGTGTAAAAGTCGGCGTTGATCGTGAGCTCCGTATCCGCCGCATAACCCGCGTCATGACCGGCAAGATTGAAATAGGCGTGGTTGGTGAAGTTGATCGGCGTATCCTCGGTCGGGGTGCCGCTGTAGCTTAAGACGATCTCGTTCGCGTCGGTGATCTTGTACTCCAGGGTGGCCTTCACGGTGCCGGGGAAGCCGCCCTCGCCGTTCTCGGTGACCGAGAGTTTCACAAAGTCGTCGCCCGCGTCTTCCACGGTAAAGTTCCGGTACTGGTAATTGCCGGTCCCTCCGTGCAGGCAGCTGCCGAAGTTATTGGAGGTAAGCTCGTAGGTTTTCCCGTTCAGCGTGAAAGCTGCGCCGCCTATGCGGTTGGCAAAGCGGCCGATGAACGCCGCCGTGCAGAACGCGTGCTCCGCGTACTCCTCAAGAGTATCCTGGCCCATGACGACGTCGGCCATATTTCCGTCGCGGTCGGGGGCGCAGAGTTTCTTTATTGCCGCACCCAGGGTGATGATCTCGGCACTTAGCGTGCCGGCGGCATTGGTGATGGTGATGAGCTGTACGGCCTCGCCGGAGCGAAGGCGCCCGAATTCAGTGATGTTGCTCATAAGTTTTACCTCC
>OMSM01000391.1 GCA_900313745.1 uncultured Lachnospiraceae bacterium | reverse complement strand
GCCGGAGGGGTGCAGGTTCTTGTGCCTGCTCCGGAGGATATGTTCATCCACGTCCTGGACAACCGCGCCCGGGATCTTATCCTGAATTACCAGGTAAACCGCACGATGAAGTGGCTCTACGACGGCGCGATGATAATGAATAAGGCCGGAACCCCGGACTGGAAGCACATCGCCGGGAGGGCGGAGGAGCTGCTTGCCCTTTCTTCGCTGAAGATGGTCCTTCCGGATTTCGCGGAGATCTTTCCGGAGTTCATAAGCGGCGAGCAGTGCCGTGAGTTTTTCCCGAGAGATGAGTCGTATCTCCGGTGGAAGCGGAAGGCGGAAAGCTTCGTCGAGGAACTAAAGGATTTCAACACCATTGCGGATAAGTGGCCCGCCGGTTCGCTTGGGCTTCCGAAGCTTATGCGCGTTATCCGCCATTACCGGACTCAGTACCGGTGCTTTTTTAGGGACGATCTGAAGAAAGCGGGAATACGCATGAGTTTCCCGGACTTCTTCCTTTTCTATTTCCAGGCGGAGAGCTTCGGGGAACTGATCCGGCGCTACCTTGGGAAAAAGAAGGCATGAGCGGAAGCACAGAGAGGAGACAAAATGTACGTCATCAATGAGCAGAAGGTTTATGCGGACTACGCCGAAGGGCAGTATATCGTGCTTAACCATGTGACAGGGGAGTATTACTCCTTCGACAGAGCGTCCTCGGCTGTCCTCGGCGCACTTTTGTCCGGCGCGGACGAAAGCAGCGTGACGGCGGCATTTCTGGAGAAATACGGGCCGGACTGCGGAGCGGCCCAGGTAGTGGCGAAGTTCGTTGCGGAGCTTCTTGAGGCGGGGATTATCGCGGCGGCGGCCTCTGCGGCAGAGGCAGGCCAGGTAATCCCGGAAGCGGAGGCCGGCGCGGCGCTCCTCGGGGAAATCGCAGACAAGACCATGCCGGAGCTTGGCTTCGAGGCCTTCTCCGACGTTGCGGATCTGCTGCTGATGGACCCGATCCACGAGGTGGACGAGGAGATGGGCTGGCCGGTGCCGAAGCAGGAAGGATAAGGCCGGAACCGGGAAAGAAGCGGCAGGCGCCGCCGGGACAGAGACATGAACATACTGATCAGTTCAAACGACAACTACAAGGTTCCGACGATGGTCATGCTGACGTCGTTTTTTGACTGCAATCCGGAAAAGCACACGGTTTACATGCTGGAATCGGCGCTGTCGGACGGCGCCGATGCAAAGATCCGTGAACTGGTCGGGAAATACGGCGCGGAGTACGTCCGGATCCATCTCGCGGAGGATCTCTTCGCGGACGCGAGAACCAGGTCCTATATCAGCAGGGAGACCTATTTCCGCCTTCTCGCGGCAAAACTTCTCCCGGCCGGAACGGACAGGGTGCTCTGGCTGGATTCCGACATCCTGGTGAGGGGAGACCTGAACGGCTTCTACGAAAGGGAACTCGGGGAGTACATGGCTGCGGCGTGCGGCTACGGGCCGGCGATGCGGGAGATTATCGGGAAGAACGCCGCAGATCTGGGGCTTGAGCATCCGGAGACGTATTTCAATGCGGGAGTCATACTGATGAACCTTCCGGTCATCAGGGAGTGCGTCGACGAGGACCGGCTGCGCCGGCTGGTGACGTCGGAGTCCACGGCGAAGTTCATGTTTCAGGACCAGGACATAGCAAACCTTATCTTCGACGGCAGGGTGCAGCTTGCGGACTATCGCGTCTACAACTGCATGATACACAGCATCGAAGGGACGGAGGATCTGGAGGATGCCCGCAGGAATGCGGTGATCATTCACTTCGCGGGAGAAGCGAAGCCCTGGAAGTTCAATGACATACATTTTGCTGATGAGTGGATGGAGTGTTACCGCAAATGCTTCGGTGGGGACAGGGAGTTAAAAAGGATGTCCTATTTCCGGCTGAAAGCGCTTTATGCGCTCAGGCAGAAGCACGACACATCCGATAAGTAAGAAATCCGCGTCAGGGGCCGTCCTGGCGGAATCAGCAGGGAGTTTTGACCGATGAATGCATTTCCCGTACTTGCGGAAATCTGCCGCCGCCTGGTGGAACAGGCGGCTTTTTTAACCGGCAGGGAACTGGTGCTTGCAGGCAGCAGGATCCGTGTATGCTGCGTGGATTTTGATCCCCCGGGGCTGATGTTCGCCTCGATCAGCAATCTCCTCTCCGGCGAAGAAGTAAGGGAGACCGGGTCTCCCGCGAACAAGGAGAACCGGGCGCAGTCTCCGGAGACCTTTTACTGCATAAGCAGGCCGTCCGCGGAACTGAAGGCTGTCCTCCCGGAGGAGTTTTCGGGGAAGAACGGGCGCATTCTCTACAGCGGGGAGGAAGGACGGTACGCCGTCTCCGCCGAGTTCGGCTTTTTCAGCCTTTACGAGCGCGCAGGGAACGCGACGTACATCTGGATCTGCCCGGACATGCACGCCCTGGACAGTTTTGTCTCCCATCCGTTCCATATGGAGCTGGGATGGTGGGCGCTGAGGAACGGCCTTCTTTTCCTTCACAGCGCGGCGGTCGGCGCGGGCGGGAAGGGAGTTCTTATCTCCGGCGCGGGCGGAAGCGGCAAATCGACACTCGCAATGACATCGTATCTCGCCGGGATGTCCCTGCTCTCCGACGATTATCTGCTGGTCCGGAATGATCCTCTGCCGACGGCGGAGCGGATATATTCCACAGCATATTTAAAGAGCGACATGCTCGCAAAACTGCCCGAGCTGGAGAAGGCGGTTGTGTGGACCTGCAGGGAGAGGGACAAACATCTCGTCGGACTGGATCTCTGCGCGGGAACGGTTGCCGACACACTTCCCCTGAATGCGGTCGTCCTGCCGGATATAGCGCATGCCCGGACCCCGCAGATAATAAGGAACCCGGACATCCGGACCAGGATTCCGCTGATCGCCTCGACATCCTACCAGAACCGGGAACTGAAGAACCGGGAGGTCTTCATGAAGATGATGCACCTTCTCCGCAGCATTCCGGCCTATGATTTCCTGCTTACGGACGATCTCCGGGCAAACGCGGATTATCTTGCAGACTGGCTTGAGGGAAGGACAGAGGAGGATGGAGAATGGGCGAAAAAGTAAAGGTTTCCGCTGTAGTTCCTGTCTATAACGGAAGCCGGTTCATCGGGCGGTGTATCGGCAGCATACTGCCGCAGCTTACCCCGGATTGCGAGCTGATCGTCGTCGACGACGCATCGACGGACGGAACCTTTGAGCTGCTGTGCTCATTGTTCAGGGACGAGCCAAAACTTATCCTGATCCGCCGCACGGTGAACGGCGG
>OMSM01000185.1 GCA_900313745.1 uncultured Lachnospiraceae bacterium | reverse complement strand
TGGTGCGGCGATAAGGTTATTCCGAATGCGGACGGAACCTGCCCGAAGTGCGGGGGACCGATGGACTGACGGACAAAGGGGGAAGAACCGGATGACCTACAATGTGACATTTGACAAGCTCCCATTGACATTAAGTGAGATGACGGCAATGCCTGAGGCCTCACTGGAGAAGCCGGAGGATACGGTGGCGCTCACGGTGGCGGCGCTGGATGCCTGCAGCCGCGACCTGGAGGAGGGATGCAGGATGCTGGATTATCTCCGCGGGCCAAGGCCGCTGTCCAATGCGGAAAAGCAGTTCATCCGGGAGAGGTTTTCCTACGGGGGCTGCAGGAAGGTGCCTCTTTCCTACTTCAGGGGCGCCGTTCCCGCAAACGACTACGTGCCGGAGAAGCCCTTCACCCTGGAAATCCGCGACTCGTCCTCTCAGATCGCTGACGAGGGCTTCTTCAAGTACGACCTCGTCTCCGGAGGGGCGGACACCGCCCGCCCGGTGATGCTCCGCTATAAGCCCTCCGCGGGGAAATATTATCTCTGGGAGGAGCATCTTCTCGTGCAGATCAGGACGCCGGTGAGCGAAGATCCCTGGGCGTAGGTATTCTTTTCGGGGCAGGTTCCCCGGGAAACCGTATCCTGTACTGTCATTTGTGACAATTGAGGAAATTGATCTTTATGCAGATTTACCTGTTGACGGCACAGGGTTCACAGTGGATAATTTCAGTAATTTAATACGTTAAACCGATGAACGGGGAAAGTAGCTGCACCGCAGACGTCCAAGAGAGCTGCCGGTGATGGGAAGGCGGTACTGAAGCGCGCAGTGAATGGTCCCGGGAGGGCGAACCGAAACCGTAAGGGAGTAGGGGAGACGGAGGCGGCTGGCCGTTACAGTAACAGCCCGCATATAACCCCGGGGCGGGTCTGTCCCGTGAGAGCGTATGTGAGAGAGGGCATTGCGGGAGACCGCAGTGTCAAGCCGGGTGGTACCGCAGGAGTTCGATTGATGAGCCCCTGTCCCTGCAGTGAGAGCAGGGACAGGGGCTTTTTTCACGCCTTTGCGGCGGGCGGGAACGGCCTGCCGGGGATGCCGGACAAGGAAGCCAGGTGCCCTGCAGACATCGGGGCGGAAGCGCAGGAACGCTTTCGCAGACTTGGAAAGGAGCAGGAACATGGCAAGAGAAATACCCTACAAGATTTATCTGGATGAGAGTGAGATCCCCACACAGTGGTACAATCTGCGCGCGGACATGAAGAACAAGCCCGCGCCGCTCTTAAATCCCGGAACCGGAAAGCCCCTCACCGCAGAGGAGATGAGCGGCATCTTCTGTGAGGAGCTCGTAAAGCAGGAACTGGACAACGATACCGCGTACTTTGACATCCCGGAGGAGATCAGGGAGTACTACAAGACCTACCGTCCGAGCCCCGTGGTCCGCGCGTACAACCTGGAGAAGATCCTGGATACGCCCGCCCATATCTACTACAAGTTCGAGGGCAACAACACCAGCGGAAGCCACAAGCTCAACTCCGCCATCGCGCAGGCTTACTACGCGAAGAAGCAGGGATTAAAGGGCGTGACGACCGAGACCGGGGCCGGCCAGTGGGGCACGGCGCTCTCCATGGCCTGTGCCTATTTCGGGCTGGACTGCAAGGTCTATATGGTCAAGGTATCCTATGAACAGAAACCATTCCGCAGGGAGGTCATGAGGACCTACGGCGCGGATGTGACCCCTTCGCCCTCCGACAAAACCAGCGTCGGCCGCAAAATTCTTGCGGAGTTCCCCGGAACAACAGGTTCCTTAGGCTGCGCGATTTCCGAGGCAGTGGAGGACGCGGTGAGCCACGAGGGCTACCGTTACGTTCTGGGCAGCGTCTTGAACCAGGTGCTGCTGCACCAGTCGGTGATCGGCCTCGAGACCAAGACGGCACTGGACAAGTACGGCGTTAAGCCGGACATCATCATCGGCTGCGCCGGCGGCGGCTCCAACCTCGGCGGCCTGATTTCCGCGTATATGGGCCAGAAGCTCCGCGGTGAGGCTGACTATCGCATCATCGCTGTCGAGCCCGCATCCTGCCCCAGCTTCACCCGCGGAAAGTTCGCCTACGATTTCTGCGACACGGGCATGATCTGCCCGCTGGCAAAGATGTATACCCTCGGAAGCTCGTTCATTCCTTCGGCCAACCATGCCGGAGGCCTCCGCTTCCACGGTATGAGCACCATCCTGAGCCAGCTCTATCATGACGGCTACATGGAGGCGGTCGCGGTGGAGCAGACCGAGGTGTTCAAAGCTGCCGAGCAGTTCGCCCGCGCCGAGGGCATCCTCCCGGCACCGGAGAGCAGCCACGCGATCCGCGCGGCGATGGACGAAGCGCTTAAGTGCAAAGAGACCGGGGAAGCGAAGAACATCGTGTTCGGCCTGACCGGAACGGGATACTTCGACCTCAAGGCCTACGAGCAGTTCAACAACGGCACGATGACCGACTATATCCCCACGGATGAGGATCTTGCCGCAGGGCTTTCCAGGCTTCCCGAGGTCGCCGGCTGATCCTGCATAAGGAAGCTTTCCGGAATTAAATTAAGCCCGCCGCTGTCCGACTCCTCCTCGATCGGACACCGGCGGGCATTCGGGCGCTTTCCGGCAATCTTTTTTGTCACCGGATTAGATGATAAAATAGAAAACCGGGGACCGGTCCGGAAGGGCCGGCCGGGAGGTACTAAAATGATGATTTCCTATCCGGCGGTAATCCGCCGGGCCGAGAACGGCAAATACCGGAGCGACTTCCCTGATCTTCCGGGAAGCTACGCCGAGGGCGACACTGTTGATGAGGCGGTATCCGAGGCGATAGAGCTTCTGCGCGATTTCGTGACTGCCACGCTTCTGGACTGGGAGGACCTTCCAAAGATAACGGATGTGGAATCCATTGAACTGAAGGAAGGGGAGGAGGTCCGGATGATCTCCGCCAACATCCGCCTGTACACGGGATACGACGAGTAGAAACCGCGGCGCCGGTGATGACGCACCGCCGCCGCATCCGGCAGATCCGCATCTGCGGGTTTTGCAAAGACGAGGAATCAAAGCATGAGAAACCCTAAGATGGAATACCGGCTGCATCCTAAGACCGGCGACAGCATCAGCGCCATAGGCATTGGCTGCGCGAGCATAGTCCACGCCGGGGAAAAGGGCGGGATCGAGGCGCTGTCCCTCGCCTTCGAGGAGGGATTCAACTACTACGACCTGGCTTCGGGCGAGCCGGAAAACTTTGCCACCTACAGGAAGGCTTTCGCCGGCGTCCGGAACGAGGTGATGTACCAGATTCATTTCGGCGCGGAGTATACCTCCGGAAAGTACGGATGGAGCACTGACGTGGAGAAGGTGAAGCGCTCCACGGACTGGGTGCTCAGGGAACTTGGCACGGATTATATCGATTACGGATTTGTCCACTGCGCCGACGAGGCGGAGGACTGGAGGAAGTACTACAGGGATGGCGTCTACGACTTTATTCTATCACTGAAAAGGCAGGGCGTGATCCGGCACATAGGCATGTCCTCGCACACGCCGTCCACGGTTAACCTCGCGCTGGACGAGCTCGCAGAGAGGGCTCCGGAAGAACAGATGGACATGCTGATGTTCAGCATAAATCCCGGATACGACTATCAGATCGGCGAATATGCCAACGGAGATCTCGCGGAGAGAAACGCGCTCTACCGCCGTCTGGAGGAGGAGAAGATCGGCATCTCCGTGATGAAGCCCTTCGGCGGAGGGCAGCTTCTCGACAAGGAGCGCTCACCCTTCGACCGGCCGATGACCAGGTATCAGTGCATGAAGTATGCGCTGGATACCCCGGGCGTACTCACGATACTTCCCGGGATAAGGGATGCGGCGGACGTGCGGGAACTGGCCGGCTATCTGGACGCTTCCGCGGAGGAGAAGGATTATTCCCTTCTTGGCAGCATAACTCCGAAGAGCGGTCCCGCGTCCTGCGTGTACTGCAATCACTGCCAGCCCTGTCCCGCGGGACTGAACGTCGGGCTGATCAACAAGTATTACGACCTGGCGAAGATGGGCGATCCGCTTGCGGCGGATCATTACCGCACGCTGGAGAAGAGCGCTGCCGACTGCGTGCAGTGCGGGCACTGCACGGACCGCTGCCCCTTCCATGTGGAGCAGACGGAGAGAATGCTTGAGATTGCGGAGTATTTCGGATAATCCGGATACAGGCCAAGAATAAAGGAGGAATCAGAACAATGGAGATGAATCTGGGAACCAGGTGCGTTCAGGCGGGATACAGGCCGGGAAACGGCGAGCCGAGGGAAATCCCGATTATCCAGAGCACAACCTTCCGGTATGAGACCGGCGAGGACATGGCGAAGCTCTTTGATCTGGAGGCAAACGGCTATTTCTACACGAGGCTCCAGAACCCGACCAACGATATGGTGGCAGCCAAGATTGCCTCTCTGGAGGGCGGCACTGCGGCGATGCTCACCTCCAGCGGCCAGGCCGCCAATTTCTTCGCAGTCTTCAACATCGCCCAGGCAGGCGACCACGTGGTTTCCAGCGCTTCCATCTACGGCGGCACCTACAATCTGTTCAACGTGACCATGCGCAAGATGGGCGTGGAATTCACCTTTGTCTCCCCGGATGCCTCCGATGAGGATCTCGCTGCCGCATTCCGTCCGAATACGAAGGCGGTTTTCGGCGAAACCATCGCAAATCCTGCCCTCACGGTGCTTGATATCGAGCGCTTCGCCAGGGCGGCCCACGAGCATGGCGTTCCGCTTATCATCGACAATACCTTCGCGACCCCGGTGAACTGCCGTCCCTTCGAGTGGGGCGCGGATATCGTCACCCACTCGACCACGAAGTACATGGACGGGCACGGAGCTGCAGTCGGAGGCGCTATAGTGGATTCCGGCAGGTTCGACTGGATGGCACATGCCGACAAGTTCCCCGGGCTCTGCACGCCGGACGACAGCTAT
>OMSM01000118.1 GCA_900313745.1 uncultured Lachnospiraceae bacterium | reverse complement strand
GATCTGCGCGGTGCCCGAGACGAGTTTCGGCACCCTGCGGAACGCCCAGGATTTCGCGGGCCTGCTTGCGGGCTTCATCCTCTGCGGCGGCTGGATGCTGCTCGTCATGTTCCTCTATTCCTCCATGCTGGTGCGCAAGATCCTGGCAATGACCGATTTCGTGCGGTCCATACACGGCAGCGGCGACGTGAAGCTGATGAAGCCGTTTAAGGCCAGGGACGAGCTGAAGGAGCTCTCGGACAGCTACAATGCCATGGCCGGGGAACTGAAGCAGAACCTGGAGCGCGAGTACATGCTCGGCATGGCCAAGCGCAATTCGGACCTAAAGGCGCTGCAGGCGCAGATCAACCCCCACTTCCTCTACAACACGCTGGAACTTGTGGACTACTATGCCTTTGAGCAGCAGCCGGAGATCGTCGAGGAGATCGTGAAGGACCTGGCCGATTTCTACCGGCTCGGCCTGAACAACGGAAGCGATCTCTACAGTCTCTGGAAGGAGATAAAACTGATCACCTCCTGGTTCGATATCCAGAGGATCCGCTGGCAGAGCAATTTTGACTTAAAGATCGATGTCCCCGAGGAGCTTGGGCAGTGCCAGATCCCGCCCTTCACGCTGCAGCCCCTGATCGAGAACGCGGTGATGCACGGAATCCGCGGAACGAAGGAGCACGGAGGGAGCGTCGGCATCAGCGCGAGGCGGAGCGGGGACAACATCGAGATCCTCGTCACCGACGACGGCGTCGGGATGTCCCCTGAGCTCGTGGAGGAGCTGAACAGGGAGATGGACGTCGTCTCGGAGGACACGGTGAGCGGAAGCCATTACGGGATACAGAACAGCAACCAGCGGCTGAAGATCATCTTCGGCAAAGAGTACGGAATGAGCGTAAAGAGCGCGGAGGACAGGGGAACCACGGTCACGGTGACCATCCCGGCAAGCTAAGGAGGCGGAAATGATTGTAAGGAGCAGAAAACTGCGGAGCTTCGCGTGGGTTTTGGCTCTCGCCGCCCTTATCGGATCCCTGGGCTCATGCGGAGCTGTGCCGGGGGCGGCAGTCCCGGCGGCATCCGGTGAAGAAGCCGCCGGCATGGAGGACGCCGGGAGCGCCAACCCCTGGGCGGAGCTGACGGACTTCAGTGAGCACCGGACGGTGCGCATGCTGGTCGTCGGAGACAGGCCTTCCGACATGGACGAGGTGCTGGAGCACATCAACCGCCGCCTGAATGCGCTGATCAACACAGATCTGGAGCTCTCCTTCATCACGCTCTCCGACTGGTCGGTGGTGTATCCGCTGATGCTGACCGGCGCGGACCAGCTGGATCTTATTTATACCTCCTACTGGTGCAATTACCAGAGGGAGGCCGCGCGCGGCGCGTTCCTTGAGCTGGACAATACCTTCCTCACGGAGTACATGCCCGAAAGCCTCGCAGGCATGCCCCCGGAGGTGTGGGACTACGCCAGGGTAAGCGGCCGCCTCTTCGCGGTGCCGAGGAGCTACACGGACAACGCGAGCTACGGCGCGGCGCTGATCCGGAAGGACGCTCTCGACGCTGCGGGCATGGAGAGCGTCACTAGCTATGACGGGTATGAGGAGTTTTTACTGAAGAGCTCGTCCTTCGGGCTTGGCGGCTACGGGCTTTACGCGTTCCCCTCCCTGCCGATGACCGCGCAGCTCATGATGCCGCGGGAGCACCTTCTCTATGTCACGGACGACATGAGCAGCACCCTTGTCTGGGACAGCGATGAGGGGGAGATCACGCCGGAGAATGTGGAGTACCTCTACATGACGGACGAGTATGCCCGGTACTGCCGCCGGATGGCGGAGTACGCGAAGGCCGGGGTCTGGCCCTCCAACGCGATCTCCGGGATGAAGCACGTGCAGTGGCAGTTCGAGGACGGGCGAAGCTACTCGATGATCGCGAGGATACAGGAGGCGCAGCAGTACATCGACGCCGTCGAGGCGAAGGGGCACGAGGTTGTCTACACCTGCCTTCTGGACGAGGACGCCTTTACCATGCCCTCCGATTATTCCGGGGATATGATGGCTGTCTCGCGCTTCTCCGCCGATCCGGTACGAGCCGCCATTTGTCTTGACGCCCTCCGGTGCGACCGGGAGCTTAATTTCCTCTGCCAGGGAGGCATCGAGGGAAGGCACTATATCCTGAACGGCGACGGGACGCGCGGTCCCGGGCCGGAGGCGGCGGACTACCCGTGGTCCTGCTGGGCCTGGGCCCTCAGAAACCGGGATTTCTACCCCGGGGAGCAGCTGTCCGCCGAGGTGGAGCAGGTGAGCCGGGAGATGGCCCGCCGTCAGCTGCCCGCGGAGAAGTGGCCTTTCGGCGGTTTTACGCTGGACAACTCGAAGTATGCGGCGGAGATCGCGCTTATGGGCTCCATCGTGGAGGAGTACCGCTACTCCTTTGATCTTGGTGTTTTCGGGGATGAGACGGAGGCAAAACTCGAGCAGTTCCGGGAAGAGCTAAAGGACGCGGGGATGGATGTGGTGCTCGACGACTGGAAGAGGCAGGTGGAGGAACGACTGAAGGCTGCGAGGTAAAG
>OMSM01000523.1 GCA_900313745.1 uncultured Lachnospiraceae bacterium | reverse complement strand
CTTCGTCGACCGCGACGACTATCTCGGCTTCATGCTGGAGTCCCCCTGGGACCTCAGGGGAGAAGATCCGACCTTCGTCAATTTCGCCGGGAACCGGGTAGCGAGAAGCGACGCCTGGGGAAGCTGCGAGATCTCCTGCTGCGCGTGGGCCGTATTCAAGTTCTGCAGCTACCTTCTCCGGCACACCGGAAAGGCGAAATACGGCATGTGGGCGGAGCAGTTCCTGTACAACTGCGTGGGCGGCCAGCCGCCGATCAAGCCGAACGGCGAGCTTCTCTACTACGCGCAGTACTTCGCCGACGGCGGGATGAAGTCCACTGTCGACAGGAGGATACAGGCGATGGGCCACAACTTCGTCTGGCAGTGCTGCAGCGGCACCTTCCCCCAGGATGTCGCCGAGTACGCGAACATGCTGTACTACTGCGACGATGAGTCCATCTACGTGTCGCAGTATATCCCCTCCACCCTGTGCTTCGTCTTCCGGGGACAGAAGGTGAGCCTTAGGAATTTCTCCGACTTCCCGAAGCACTCCAGGGCCGCCTTTGAGCTGAAGCTGGAGAAAACTGCTTCCTTCCCCATCCGGTTCCGCGTACCTCACTGGGCCTCCGGGAAGAACACGGTGACGATTAACGGCTGCCCCGCGGATGTACCGGTGATCCCCGACGAGTGGCTCGTCCTCGACAGGGAGTGGCACGACGGCGATATCGTCGCCATCGACTATGAGTTCCGGCTCTTCTTCAAGCCTGTCGATGAATACCGCCCGAACCTTGCTGCTCTTTGCTTCGGCCCCGTCGTCCTCGTCAGCACGGAGATGACCCTTCTCGAGGGAGACATCAGCGATCCCTCCTCCTGGATTGTCCCGGTAAAGGGCGAGGAGATGACCTTCCGCACCCTGCCCGGCCACACCGGCGCGCTGAAGCACATCTGCCGCACCTTCGTGCCGTACTATACCTACCCGGAGGACAAGTGGTACTTCATGTATCACCGGGTTTATGCCGAAGGAGAGCTGAAGCCCTACAGGAAGTACTGAGCGCTGTCCGCTTCGGCTGTGCATGCAGTCCATTGAATGCAATCCGCTGCATGCACGCAATTTGGATTAAACTTTTAACCTGCCTGGTAAATTTGCATCAATTTTACGCATTCCGCTTGTTTTTCACTTTCCCAGGCAGTATAGTTTAGATAAATAAGATGTATTGCCAGTACATTTTATTTGTTTTTTCATACTCTAACTCCCTCAAGAAAAGCCTGAGCTCCCGCTTGGGCTTTTCGCATATAATAAGATAAATAAGGAGGAGGAGAACGCCATGATAGGTACGGAATTCCTGCCCGGCCAGGGCCTCGGCAACCGCCTGTTCTGCTATATCACCGCGAGAAGCGTTGCCGCTGACCGGGGCGTGCCTTTCGGAACCGCCGGAAGGGCTTTCCTGGGTGCGGATTTCCTCGATCTGGATCTCGGGGAGGAAATCACGGATACCGGGGCATACCGCAGCTATCATGAGGCGGATAAGCGCCTTTACCTCCCGAATTCTCCCCATGACATGGTTCACGGCTGCTACGTCGCCGGCGCGGATCCGGCCGTCCGGAATGTTCCCGACGGGACTCTTCTTTACGGCAATCTGCAGGCGGAGGAATACTTCCTGAATCACCGGGCCGAGCTAAAGGACTGGCTTCGCGTCCGGCCTGAATTCGAATCCTCGGAATTCACCGCGGACGACCTGTGCATCCTGAATCTCCGCGGCGGCGAATATACCTCCGACCCGGCCCTCTATCTGCGCAGGCGCTACTGGACGGATGCCATGCGCCATATGCGGGAGGAGAACCCCGGAATGCGCTTTCTCATCATCACGGATGACCCCCCGGCCGCCGGCCGGATCCTTCCCGGCATACCGGCCGTCCACGGGACTCCGGCTTCCGACTACGTCGCCGTAAAGAACGCCCGGTATCTCATTCTCTCCAATTCCTCCTTTGCGTTCTTTCCCGCGTATACTTCCGAGACGGTCCGCCGGATCATCGCGCCGAAATACTGGGCAAGGCACAACTGTTCCGACGGATACTGGTCGTCGCCCCAGAACATATACCGCGATTTCACCTACATGGACCGCAGCGGGCGGCTCTTCAGCGCGGAAGAGTGCCTGGACGAGCTCCGCTCCCTGACTCTTCCGGAAACCAGGCCCTACGGCGCGTCAAGCCCTTACACGGCCTTCATCCGGAAGAGGAATGAACTGAAAACCCTGGGAACCAAAGCTGTATGGAAAATACAGCGCCGCTTTGCCAAAAAACCATGAGAATACTTCTGGCTGAGGATGAGAAGTCGCTTTCCCGCGCGGTAAGCGCAATCCTTAAGAAAAACAATTATGAAGTGGACGCCGTCTTTGACGGCGAAGAAGCACTGGACTATCTCTCCGCGGGCAACTACGACGGAGTGATTCTCGATGTCATGATGCCCAAAAAGGACGGTTTTGCCGTGCTTAAGGAGCTCCGCGCCTCCGGAAGCAGCGTCCCTGTCCTTATTCTCTCCGCGAGGACCGAGGTCGACGACAAGGTCACCGGACTGGATCTTGGGGCCAACGATTACCTTGCAAAGCCCTTTGCCGCGCCGGAGCTCCTCGCCCGGATCCGGGCGATGACAAGGTCCTCCTCCGCACAGACGACCTCCGTGCTCCGCTTCGGCAACATCACGCTCGACCAGACAAGTTTTACCCTGTCGTCTCCCACGGGCAGCTTTCCGCTGGCCAGCCGGGAGTACCAGATGCTGGAAATGCTCATGAGCAACCCGCACCGGCTCATCTCCACCGAACAGTTCATGGACAGAATATGGGGCTACGACTCCGACGCCGAGGTCAACGTCGTCTGGGTCTACATCTCCTACTTAAGGAAGAAGCTCTCCGCGCTCGGCGCGGCGGTACAGATCCGGGCATCCCGGGGGCTCGGCTATTCCCTGGAGGAATCGGAGAAGCAATGATTAAGAAACTTAGGGCAAAACTGATCCTGGCCTCCGTTTTCTCCCTGGCTGCCGTACTCGCGGTCATCATCGGCGCAGCGAACCTCCTCTATTACCAGAGGAGCGTATCCAGCGCGGACTTCCTTCTGGAGATGCTCTTAGACAGCGGCGGAACCTTCCCGGACCGCCCGGACGGCGGAGGGCCGGCAGAAGACATGAGAAGGCCAGGACCGGACCCGGATACCCGCGGCCTGCGCGGCCTCTTCCGCGGCGGGCTCATGAATAACCGCGAGATGCTCTTCGAGTCCCGCTATTTCTCCGTGAGATTCGGAGCGGACGGCGCGCAGGAATTCTCCGACATCTCCAATATCTCCGCCGTGGACGGGGAAACGGCATGTACCTACGCCCGGACCGTCCTCTCCGGAAAGGAGCTTTCCTCCGGGCAGGCACTCTCCGGCTTCTACGACGGATACCGCTACCGCGCGGCGGAAAGGGACGGCGGTGTCCTTGTCGTCTTCCTCGACTGCCAGCGGGAGATCATGAACTGCAGGGCGATTCTGCTGTTCTCCATCACCGCTTCACTGCTTGGCATCCTGGCGGTGCTTCTCATCCTGATCCCGCTGTCCGGCCGCATCGTAAAGCCCTTCGCGGAGAACTACGAGAAGCAGCGGCGCTTCATCACCGACGCGGGACACGAGCTGCGCACGCCGATCACCATCATCAACGCGGACACGGATGTCATGGCGATGGACACCGGCGAGAACGAGTGGACCGCGGACATCCGCGT
>OMSM01000089.1 GCA_900313745.1 uncultured Lachnospiraceae bacterium | reverse complement strand
GATGAGACGAAGGCAAAGGTCGTCCGCTGGTTCCGCGGGGAGTATGCCTTAAAGAGCGAGGCCAGGGAGGCGCTCGGGGTCAACATGATCATCACGGATGACGACTGGTACGATTACCTGAAGCTCTTCGCGGTTTTCTTCCGCCTTGCCGGCTACACGGGGATGATGATCATGATCGACGAGCTCGTCAACATCTACAAAATCCCGAATTCCATTACGAGACAGTACAATTACGAGAAGATCCTGACGATGTACAACGACACGCTGCAGGGAAAGGCGAGATATCTCGGCATCCTTATGGGCTCGACGCCTCAGGCCATGGAGGACAGGCGCCGCGGCGTCTACAGCTACGAAGCGCTGCGGTCAAGGCTTGCGGAGGGCCGCTTCTCGAAGCCCGGCTCCCGGGATCTGCTCGCCCCGGTCATCCGCCTTGAGGCGCTGACGGCGGAGGAGATGCTGGTGCTGTGCGAGAAACTTGCCGAGATGCACGCGGATCTTTACGGATATGACCGGATCGTCACCACCGACGACCTCGTCCGTTTCATCAAGATCGAGTACGGGCGCATCGGCGCGGACCAGAACATCACACCCAGGGAAGTGATCCGCGATTTTATCGAGCTTCTGGATCTGCTCTTCCAGAATCCCGGCACGGATGCCGCCTCCCTCTTAAACTCCGACGAATTCACCTACGCCGCCTCCGGAGCCGTTTCCGATGAGACCGAGGCCGGATTTGCCGAGTTTTCGATCTAGCCCCGGACGCGCCCCGGCCGTTCATACGGCACATAGGCGCGCCTGCATTTCTTTATGAAGAATCGTGGGAATCCCTATGAATGTCTTTGAGCGCTATGCCCCCTTCATACAGGACTACATCTACCGTTCCGGCTGGCAAAGCCTGCGCGGTGTGCAGAATGCTGCGGGAGACGCCATCTTCGGCACAGACGGCAACGTTCTTCTCACCGCGTCGACAGCCTCCGGCAAGACGGAGGCTGCCTTTTTCCCTATCCTGACCCTCCTCGACGAGAATCCGTCCGCAACCGTGGGTGTGCTGTATATCGCGCCGTTAAAAGCGCTGATCAACGACCAGTTCGGGCGCTTAAGCGAGCTTCTGGAGGAGGAGGGAATCCCGGTTTACCGCTGGCATGGCGACGTGGCGCAGTCCCGGAAGAGAAAACTCATGAAGAAGCCATCCGGCATCCTGCAGATCACGCCGGAATCCCTGGAATCCCTCATGATCAACAAACACATGGAGATTCCGTCGCTCTTCGGGGATCTCCGCTTCATTGTGATCGACGAGATCCACTCGCTCCTCAGGGCGGACAGAGGGCTTCAGACCTTCTGCCTCATCGAGCGCCTGACGAAGCTTGCAGGCTGCAGCCCCCGAAGGATCGGCCTCTCCGCGACCATCGGAAGCCCGGAGGCGGCGGGGGAATTCCTCGCGGCCGGGAGCGGCCGGAAGACGGTTATCCCGAGGTTTGAGGCGCCGAAGGAGCGCTGGCGGCTCGGCATGGAGCACTTCTTCAACACGGATCCCCAGGCGGACGAGGGGAAAGAGGTGCCCGCAGATGTGCTGAAGCCGGAACCCTCCACGGACACGGCGCCGAAGGCGGCGGATCCCGGCATTGCCTATATTTTTGAGCACACGCGGGGCAGAAAATGCCTCGTCTTCACCAATTCGAGGGAGGAGTGCGAGGCCGTCTGCCAGAGCCTGAGGCAGTACTGCGAGGCAGCTCGGGAGCCGGACCGGTTCCTCATCCACCATGGGAATCTCTCGGCTTCCTACCGGGAGAGCGCGGAGGAGGAGATGAAGGATGACGACTCGCTCATCTCCGTCTGCGCCACGGCGACCCTGGAGCTTGGCATTGACATCGGGCGCCTGGAGCGCGCCTTCCAGATCGACGCGCCGTTCACCGTCTCCGGATTCCTGCAGCGCATGGGCCGCACGGGGCGCAGGGGCGATCCCTCCGAGATGTGGTTTGTCATGCGCGAGGAACACCAGGAGGCGCGGGCGATGCTGCCGGACACCATCCCCTGGTACCTCATCCAGGGCATCGCTCTGGTGCAGCTCTACATTGAGGAGCGCTTCGTGGAGCCGCCCAGGACAGACCGGCTTCCCTACAGCCTGCTCTACCACCAGACCATGAGCACGCTGGCCTCCTCCGGCGAGATGACGCCCGGAGAGCTGGCGTCAAGAGTGCTGACGCTCAGCAGTTTTGCAAGGATCACGAAGGACGACTACCGGCTGCTCCTTAAGCACCTGCTCTCGATCGACCACATTAACCGCACGGAGAACGGCGGACTGATCGTCGGCATCACCGGCGAGCGGATCGTGAACAACTACAAGTTCTACGCCGTGTTTCGGGAGAACATCGAATACACGGTCCGCGCGGGCTCCGAGCAGCTGGGCACCATCGTCAAGCCGCCGCCGGTGGGGGACAAGATCGCCATCGCAGGCCGCGTCTGGGTCGTGGAGGAGGTGGATCACAAGCGCAGGGAGGTCTGCTGTACGCTTGTAAAAGGCAATATCCCCGCCTATTTCGGTGACGTCGCCGGCGATATCCACACCCGCATCCTTGAGCGAATGCACGGCGTCCTGTCCGAGGACAAAACGTATCCCTACCTGATGGCGCATGCAGTCTGCCGGCTCGCAGAGGCCAGAGACACCTTCCGGAAATCCGGCATGGCCTCACACCCGCTGGTCCATCTGGGCGGGAAGATGTGGGCCCTTTTCCCGTGGCTCGGAAGCTACGCCTTCCTGGCCCTCGAGCGCTTCTTAAAGATCCGCTGCAGGGAAAAACTCGGCCTGAAGGGCCTTAACTCCTCCAGGCCGTACTATATGCAGTTCTCCATGCAGGCCGGGGAGAAGGAGTTTTACGAGATTGTCCGCGGGGAGGCGGAAGGGGAGATCGATCCGATGGAACTGGTCTACCCGAAGGAGGTCCCGGTCTTCGAGAAGTACGATGAGTATGTACCCGAGGAGCTGATCCGCAAGGGCTTCGCCCTCGGCGTCCTTGATGTGGAGGGCATGCGGAAGCGAGTTCTGGGGTGGAAAACTCCCTGAGGGCAGCCGCGCGGACCAAAACAAAACGCGATACAATGAATAAAGCAGCTCCGGCGCGCATCGGGCGGCACTTCCGATCCCCGCAGCATGCCGGAGGCGCACAGCATCCCGTACAGTCAGCATGTTTTCCGGAAAGGAGAAGAGTATGAGTGATTTCAGAGCATTGGATGAGTATCTGAACGAAGTGGTGAAGGATGGTCCCTCCGGCTGCGGCTGCATCGTCACAAAGGACGGCGAATTCATCTACGAGGGCTACGCGGGTGTCGCGGACACCGCGAAGAATACGCCGATCACCGCAGACTCCGTCTACCAGCAGTTCTCCACCACGAAGGTCATCATCTGCACCGCGCTGATGATGCAGGTGGAGCGGGGAAAGCTTCTCCTCCAGGATCCGGTGTATAAGTACTTCCCGGAGTGGGAGCACACCATGGTCGCCGAGGACCATGAGGACGGCACCGTGACGGTCCGCCCGGTGAAGCGGCCGATCCAGGTCGTCGACTGCCTCACCATGTCCATGGGCATCGGCTACGGCGGGGACGACTACACCCACAGGAAGCTCGCGGAGGCGAGGGCGGCGCTCTCGGGAACCATAGGGTGGAACTACACCCTGAGGGACGATATCCGTGCGGTGTCCCAGGTGCCGGTGAAGTTCGACCCCGGCGAGGGCTGGCTCTACGGTTTCGGCCACGAGCTTGTCGCGGGGCTGATCGAGGCGACCTCGGGAATGACTGTCGGCGAATTCCTTAAGAAGAACATCTTCGAGCCCCTGGGGATGGAGAACACGGGATACCGCTATCACGGGAACATGCGGGAGAATCTGGTCACCACCTATCTCTCCGAGGACGGGAAGAGAATCGACAAAACTTTCGCGGACGCGTTTAACGGCGGCAATCCCATGCGGCGCTACGAGCCCGACGCGAAGTACGAGGCAGGCGGCGCGGGATTTCTCTCCACGGTGCATGACTACGCGGTCTTCGGGACGATGCTTGCAAACGGCGGGGAGTACAAGGGACAGCGTATCATCGGCCGCAAGACCATCGACCTGATGCGGACAAACCACCTTACGCCTGCTCAGCTTGCGGTGTTCCGCAATTCCTACCTGGACGGCTACGGCTACGGTCTCGGTGTGCGCACGCTCATGGAGAACAGCACCTCCCCGACCTCGGCCGGCGAGTTCGGCTGGACCGGCATGCTGGGCACCTACCTTGTGATTGACCCGGCGGAGAGGGTCTGCCTCGCGTACATGCACAACATGATGCCCAACAACGAGGAGCAGATTCACCACAGGGTGAGAAACATCGTCTTCGGCGCGATCCGGTAAGAGGCGCCGGCGGCAGGTTTTAAAGGTAACGGCCCCGGGGCTGCGGCTTCCGGGGCCGGATGGGTTTATACAGGAACCGGGACAATGGATAAGACAGCCGCTCATCACAAACTGCAGAG
>OMSM01000522.1 GCA_900313745.1 uncultured Lachnospiraceae bacterium | reverse complement strand
GGTGCGCTTCGCGCCGACGAACTGGGAGATGATGACCTGTCCGGCGGAGGAGAAGCCCATCGCGAGGAAGGTCAGGAGGTGAAGCACGTCGCCTCCGATGGAGACGGCGGACATGCCCGCGCCGCCGATGACCTGGCCGACGACGACCATGTCCACGATGTTGTAGACGGCCTGCAGGGCGTTGGCGACAAAGAGCGGTGTGGCAAAAACAAAGAGCTGGCGGACGACGCTTCCTTCCGTCAGATCCCGGACCATGGAGCCGGATCGGTTATCGGACATCAGAGTACCTCAGATTCTCAGATTGGCTTATAGATACTGAATTTTCCGCGTATTATTATAGCATGAGCGTCAAGAATTCCCGAAGAGGAGGCCTTAGATGAAGCTGTTTTATCACCCGGAATCCGGCCGGATGGGGGATATAATCCCTTATTTTGAGGACGGGGTGTTCCGGCTTTTCTATCTCGGAAACGGCTGGAGCAATGTCTCCACCACGGACCAGCTGCATTTTGCGGATGAGTTTTCCACTTCCATCCGGGGCGGCACGGGATCGGTCGTCAAGGTGGATGGAACCTACCATATGTTCTACTGCAAGTTTACGGACAGCCCGTATCCCAGGCAGTACTCCTGCCACGCGGTGAGCACCGATTTCCGGGAGTGGACGGAAATTCCGGAGGACACGTTCCAGCCGGACGACGTGATCTATGAGATGAGCGACTGGCGCGACCCCCATGTGGTGTGGAATGAGGAGGAGCGGTGCTGGTGGATGCTCATTGCCGCGCAGAAGAAGGGGCGCACCATGAGAAAGGGCTGCGTGGGGCTGTGCAAATCGGACGACCTCAGGCACTGGAGGTACTGCGAGCCGGTCTATGCCCCCTCGACGAATCAGAGCGCGTCCGAATGCCCGGATCTCTTCCGGTGGGGGGACTGGTGGTATCTGACCTATTCCGTGTACACGGACCGCTTCCAGACCCTGTACCGGATGGCGAGATCACCGAAGGGACCCTGGATCACGCCGAAGAGGGATACCTTCGACACACGCTGCTTCTATGCGGCGAAGCACGGAACGGACGGCACGGACCACTTTATGTACGGGTGGAACCCGGACCGGGAGAAAAATATCTGGGACTTCAGTCCGGGAAAGGACTACGGCAAGGATTACCAGACCTGGGACTGGGGCGGAACAATGATTGTCCACCAGCTGGTTCAGAACGAGGACGGCACGCTGGGCGTGAAGCCTCCGAAGGCTGTGGACGGCGCATTCGCCCGGGAACAGCTCCCGGAGCTCATGCCCCTTACAGGGGAGTGGCGAACCGCGGGGGACTGTGCGGAGGTGTCGTCTCCCTTCGGCTATTCCGCGCTTCTCATGAACCGGGTGCCCCCGTGCGGCAAGCTGGAGATGACGGTTTCCTATGAAGAGAGCCCCAGGGAATTCGGAATTGCCCTGCAGGTAGACGCGGATTTCGCGTGCGGGTATTATCTGATCTTCGAGCCGTGGAGAGGAAGGGTACAGTACAAGACAGGCATTAGGATGTACGAGGACGGCGGAAAGATGTTCCCGTACGAGGTCGAGCAGGAGAGGCCCTTCGACTGGGAACCCGGAAGGGAATACCGGGTGAAGGTTTTCGTCCAGGATTCCATACTGCTCCTCTACGTGGATGACCAGATTGCGCTCGGAACCCGGATGTTCAACCGGAAGGGCTTCCGCTTCGGACTCTTCGCCTCCGATGGGGATGCGAAGTTCAGCAAAATCCGCCTCTTTACCGAATAAGGTCGGGGCAGGACGGAAAGGCGCAGACCGGACTTACTGTTCAGACCCATGCAGAGATAGTATTGAAGAGGACTCGCGAAATCCGGATGCTCCCGGGGCTGTGCGGAGCGCCGGCACTTAGCGGACGTTCTTTGTCCGCTTACGTGCCGTTGCGCGGAGAGTCAGAGCGCAAGCGTCCCCGGGAACACCGGATGAGCGAGTCCTCGGAGAATAATATAGGCATGGGGCTGAACAGTAACAGTCTGCGCCGGCCGGACTGCGCCGGCGAACCTGTGGTATTGCGGCCCGACAGCTGCGGTGCTAGCATAGAGCAGTGTGGTTTTTTGTGCGCGATAAACCCAGACACTCGAACCATGCGTGTATGAGTGAGAATGCGG
>OMSM01000006.1 GCA_900313745.1 uncultured Lachnospiraceae bacterium | reverse complement strand
CGGGCACCCGCACCGCGCATAAAGCTCTGCGTCACTGCCGCGCCGTCAGAGGCTTCCGTACTCGATATCCTCGATTTTACTGCCCGAAAACCGGATTGCCTCCATGATCTCCTCCAGGGAGAGCTCACCCTCCCCGGCAAGTTCCTCCGCCGTGACCTTATGCCCAAGATCCTCCGCGAGTTCCCTCGCCTTGTCCGCCACCCGGTTGACCTTGTCCTCGATCTCACTCTCCAGGGCGCTGTCATCAAGATTCATCGCCACAAGGTCTTCCATCGCGTCCATGATCCTTCTCGCGAGGACTCCGTCCACCTCTTCGGGTCCTTCCAGCGGAGCAAGCATCTTGACCGCCCTGGTGAGGGCCTCGTTTCCCGCACCGATCAGGTCCTCAAGGTAGACACCCTGCCCAAGGTAGAGTTTTGCGATGTCCACAACCCGGGAGAGCATGAATTCCGCAAGGCGGTTCTGTGCCTCCGCCTCTCCGGCCATCGCGGACAGCTTCACCGCGTCCAGCACTCCGGAATCCGGGACCGGAATCGCCGAAACCGCCTCCATATAATCGTTCAGGTAGGCGTTCTCCTCCTCGGAGAGCCGCTCGGAGAGAGGAAGTTCCTCATTGACGCCTATCCCGTTCGCTGCGAGGTATTCCCTCACCTGGCCAAGCTGCTCCTCCTTGAGGTCGAGCCCGGCAAAGCTTTCTTCTATTTCGTCCTCTGTGACGACTCCCCCGGCTGCCCTGGCCGTCTTAAGAAGTTCCTTAAGCGCCTCGAGAAAGCGCCGCTCTTCAGGTAAACTGCTCATCACTGCTCCCTGGTCTTCTTCCGCAAAATTTCCCCAGCCCGCTTTAGTTTTCCTTCTTCACGTGCACGTGGGTAAACAAATGATCCTGACAGTACTCGTAATTTCCCTCGCACTTGCTGCAGTAGCGGAACTCAAGGGAAGGATCATCGAGCTCGGTCCTTCCGCATATTGCGCAGCGGTGTACTGCCATCCCCGCCTGCGGGCGCATTTTCGCTGCGGGAGATCCCTGATATCCGCCGGACCCCCTCGCTCCTGCCTCATAGGATCTCCTGAAGTCCCTTCTTCTCTTCATCTCCGAGGGCGAGATGCGTCTCCAGTTCCTCGACCTTATCCACAGCAGGATAAAGTTGAGGAGGGAGGCAAGAATCGCGATCTTCAGCACGAAATTGCCCTGCAGGAAATCTATTCCGAGGATCACAAGATAGAGAATGCCGAGGTACTTCACCTTAAGAGGGATGAACAGCATGAACAGCACCTGCATCTCCGGGTAGGTCACCGCGTAGGCAAGGAAAATGGACATGTTGATGTAGTAAGTGGAGAACGCTCTCGCGTACGTCCTGAAATACAGCGCCTCGCCAGCCATCGCGATGGTTCCGCCGTCGAGAAGGTACGCCGCCGCGAGCATCACGAGCGATCCGGCGACGGTAAAGAGTATTCCCGAGAAAATATAGACGTTGTACTGCCAGGTCCCCCAGGTGCGCTCGAGCACAGTGCCGATGCTGTAATAGAAAAAGAGCATGATCAGCGTAAAGAAGAGGTTGGAGGAATCCGGAGGGATGATCACCCAGGTGATCACGCGCCAGATCTGGCCGTGAACGATACGCCAGGGGTCCAGCGTAAGGAAGTCAAGAAAGCCGCTGTTTACCATCTGGATCAGGTAGCCGAACCCGTAGCACAGGATAAGCGCAAGCGACAGGTTCCTTATCGCGTATTTTCCGAATTTTCTTTCAAGATTGTTCATCTTAAGGCCGTTCCTTTGACATCTTTTCCGGCGTCCCCGCTCCCGCGGGATGCCGCCTGAACCGCCGGAAAAATGGTGCGGCGGATCATGACATATTTTAGCATACGCGCAAACAAGCTCGTTAAGATGATGCTAAGTTTTACCTGAGTTTAGACAAAATTTAGACTTGATAAACCCTGATTCATTGAAATTCCGCGGACGCTTGCCTATAATCACAAAGAAATTTCGCCAACTAACTACTTATATTTATTAAGTGAATTAAAAGACTCCACCAGTAAGGCCTCCCGGGAGAGTATTTCCTTACTCCGGGAGGGAAGCGAGGCAGTATCCATGCAGCCACAGACACAAGGCACCTGCACCCTCGGAATCGATATCGGTTCCACCACGGTGAAGGCTGCCATTCTCGATTCCCACAGCACACTAATCTTTGCCGACTACCAGCGCCATCACGCAGATATCCGCGCAGCTCTCCTGTCCCTGATTGAGGAAGCCGCGGAAACCCTGGGCGACCTCACGGTTCGGCCCATGATCACCGGTTCAGGCGGCCTCACCCTTGCAAAGCACCTGGACATTCCCTTTACCCAGGAGGTTATCGCCGTCTCCACCGCGCTCTCCCGCATTGCCCCCTCTACCGATGTAGCAATCGAGCTCGGAGGCGAAGACGCTAAAATCATCTATTTTGAGGGCGGAAACGTCGAGCAGCGCATGAACGGCATCTGTGCCGGAGGAACAGGTTCATTCATCGACCAGATGGCCTCGCTTCTGCAGACGGATGCCGCAGGGCTCAACGAATACGCGAGAAACTACAAATCTCTTTACACCATCGCCTCCCGCTGCGGAGTTTTCGCAAAATCCGACATCCAGCCTCTTATTAATGAAGGCGCGACAAGGGAGGACCTGGCGGCCTCCATATTCCAGGCGGTCGTAAACCAGACCATTTCCGGTCTTGCCTGCGGCAAGCCGATCCGGGGCCACGTGGCCTTTCTCGGAGGGCCGCTGCATTTCCTTCCCGAACTGAAGAAAGCCTTCGTCCGCACCCTTAACCTCGACCGTGAGCACACCATCGAGGTGGAAAACTCGCATCTCTTCGCCGCGATGGGTTCGGCGATGTGCGCACAGGATTCCGGGATTTCCTCGCTTTATTCCCTTAAGGACAAGCTGTCCTCCGACATCCATATGGAATTCGAGGTTGCGAGAATGGCCCCTCTGTTCTCCTCCGATGAGGAGTACGGCCGCTTCCTCTCCCGGCACGATAAGGCAAGGGTCGCCAAGGGAAGCCTTGCCATGTACCGGGGCGACGCCTATCTTGGCATAGACGCGGGCTCCACGACCACCAAGCTCGCCCTCATCGGTGAGGACGGCTCCCTCCTTTACTCCTTCTACGGAAGTAATAACGGAAGTCCGCTTAAGACAGCCATCGGCGCGGTTTCCGAGCTGAAAAAGATCATGCCCGCGGGTGTGCGCGTTGTATCCGGATGCTCGACCGGCTACGGGGAGTCCCTTTTGAAGTCCGCGTTCCGCCTGGATTACGGCGAAGTAGAGACCATCGCGCATTACTATGCCGCCGCCTTCTTCGACCCGGAGGTAGACTGCATCCTGGACATCGGCGGCCAGGACATGAAATGCATTAAGATAAAGAACGGCGCGGTGGACAGCGTCCTCCTGAATGAGGCCTGCTCCTCCGGATGCGGTTCCTTTATCGAGACCTTCGCGAAATCCCTTGATTATTCCGTCAAGGATTTCGCCGGAGCTGCGCTTTTCGCTCCCCACCCCATCGACCTCGGAACAAGGTGCACCGTTTTCATGAACTCCAAGGTCAAGCAGGCCCAGAAGGAAGGTGCCGAGGTATCGGACATCTCCGCGGGTCTCGCCTATTCCGTGATTAAAAACGCGCTCTTCAAGGTCATCAAGGTATCCGACGCCTCCGCGCTGGGTTCCAACATCGTCGTCCAGGGCGGCACTTTCTACAATGACGCGGTCCTTCGCGCCTTTGAGCTTATCTCCGGTGCCGAGGTGACGAGGCCGGATATTGCGGGTATCATGGGCGCCTTCGGCGCTGCTTTGATCGCAAGGGAGCGCCATGCCCAGGCGCTTAAGGAAGAGGACACAAAGGCCGGCACGTCCGGAATGCTCTCCTTCGACGAGATCACTTCCCTCACCTACAGGACCTCCATGACCAAATGCGGCGGATGCGCCAACCACTGCCGCCTTACCGTGAACATCTTCGGCGACGGAAGGAGATTCATCTCCGGAAACCGCTGTGAGCGCGGTCTCGGCAAAGAGAAGAACGCCTCGCACCTTCCCAACCTCTATGAGTACAAGATGAACCGGCTCTTCGATTACGAGCCGCTGTCGGAGGAGGAAGCTGTCCGGGGAACAGTCGGCCTGCCCAGAGTGCTGAACATGTACGAAAACTATCCCTTCTGGGCAGTTTTCTTCGCAAAACTCGGATACCGCACCGTTCTCTCCCCTGCCTCCTCACACAGCATTTATGAGATGGGCATCGAGTCCATACCCAGCGAGTCGGAGTGCTATCCCGCAAAACTTGCCCACGGCCATGTAGCGTGGCTGATGAAGCAGAACGTGGACTTCATCTTCTATCCCGCGCTGTTCTATGAGCGCAGGGAGACAAAGGATGCGGACAACCACTACAACTGCCCCATTGTGACCTCCTACTCGGAGAACATCCGCAACAATGTGGATGAAATCACCGGCGGACAGGTCCGTTTCCGCAACCCTTTCATGGCCTTTACGTCCTTAAAGACGGCTTCAGACGCCCTGGTGCGGGAATTCTCCGAAATTCCCGCCTCCGAGGTCCGTGAAGCGGCCCGGGATGCCTGGAAAGCCATGGACAGCGCGAGGGCGGACATCCGGGCGGAGGGGGAGAAGACGCTCCGCTATATCCGTGAAAACCATATCCGCGGCATCGTCCTTGCGGGCAGGCCGTACCACATCGATCCTGAGATCAACCACGGCATCCCGGAGATGATCAACGCCTACGGTGCTGCCGTCCTCTCCGAGGACAGCATCGCCCATCTCGGGAACCCGGAGCGTCCGCTCAATGTGCTTGACCAGTGGATGTACCACTCCCGGCTTTACTCCGCCGCGTCCTACGTCCGGACAAGAGACGATCTGGACCTGATCCAGCTCAACTCCTTCGGCTGCGGTCTCGACGCGGTCACCACGGATCAGGTAAACGATATCCTCTCCGGAGCGGACAAAATATATACCTGCCTTAAGATCGACGAGGTGAACAACCTCGGTTCCGCCAGAATCCGCGTGCGCTCCCTTCTCGCGGCCCTCCGGATCCGCGACAGGCAGAACAGGCAGCGGACAATTCAGCCGTGCAGTTCGGACAAGGTTCCCTTCACCGCGGAAATGCGGAAGGACCAGTGGACCATTCTCTGCCCGCAGATGTCCCCGATTCATTTCGAGGTTATGTCCCCCGCGATGAGATCCTGCGGCTATAACCTTGTTGTACTTGACAACGCCACGAAAAAGGCCGTGGACTACGGCCTCCGGTACGTCAACAACGACGCCTGCTACCCCTCCATGTGCGTAGTCGGGCAGATCATGGAAGCTCTTGCCTCCGGCAAATATGATGTAAACCGGACGGCAGTCATCATGTCCCAGACCGGGGGCGGCTGCCGCGCATCCAATTATATCGGCTTCGTCCGCCGCGCTCTGAGAAAAGCAGGAATGCAGCAGATTCCTGTAATCTCCGCCAACCTGAGCGGGCTTGAGGACAATCCCGGCTTCCGTGTTGACTTAAAACTGTTAAGCCGGCTGATCTACGGCTGCGTCTTCGGCGACGTCTTCATGAAATGCCTCTACCGGGTGCGGCCTTACGAGCTGAACGAGGGATCCGCGGACGCACTGCACCGCAGATGGAAGGAAAGATGCGTGGACTATCTCACCGGCACTTCTGTTCCTTCACCTGCCAGGGTTCAGAAGATGTGTGCCGAAATCATCAGGGATTTCGATGCTCTGCCGGTAAAGGAAATAAGAAAGCCCCGCGTTGGCATCGTCGGGGAGATTCTTGTCAAATACTCTCCCCTGGCCAACAATAACCTGGTTGAGCTTCTGGAGCGCGAAGGCGCCGAGGTGGAAGTTCCTTCCCTCATAGGCTTCATCCTGTACTGCTTCTACAACCAGATCCACAAGGCGCAGGAATTCGGCGAATCCCGCCGGACCGCATGGCTTTGCAGGACGGGAATCCGCATGATCGAAGCCTTCCTGAAGCCGGTCAACCGCGCGCTTGAAGCTTCCGGGCGCTTCAGTCCCTTCGTCTCCATCTACCGGCTGGTGGACTATGCAAAGCCTGTTGTCAACATCGGAAACGAGACCGGCGAGGGCTGGTTCCTGACCGGTGAGATGATCGAGCTCATTCATTCCGGTACGGGCAGTATCGTATGTATCCAGCCCTTCGGCTGCCTGCCGAACCATGTGGTCGGAAAGGGCGTGATCAAGGCAATCCGCAGGCGCCATCCCCAGGCGAATATTGTCGCGATCGACTACGACCCCGGAGCATCTGAGGTGAACCAGCTTAACAGGATCAAGCTGATGCTTTCCACCGCGGTGAAGAACGCCTCGGCAAGGAGCGCAGATGAGGCAGCTCTGCAGGCCGGCGGGAACAATGCGGTTCCGGAAAGTGAAGCTCCCGTCACCGCGTTTGCTTCCTCCGGAAGCGCCCCAAAGGAGGAAGGAGAAAGGAAGACAAGGCGGCTTACGGATATCACGGACAACGTGGCCCACTGATAATAAAGCCGCGCCAGGCAGCCACGGATCCATGAGCCATAACGGCATTAGTGATCGGATGGGCAGGGCCCATCCGATTCTTTGCTTTGAGCCATGATGACAGCTCGCAGCGAAGCTGCTCGCTGTCGCGGCTTTGCCGTATAAAACAGTAAAGGCACAGGCCTGTTTGAAAGCGAGCTCTCAACAGTCCTGTGCCTTCACTGTTTTACATGGCTCATTTTACGCACAAAAAACTGAGCGGCGTACGAATTATCACTTCGACGCCGCTCAGCTTACATATTCTGTTTTCTCAACATCCAATGGACTGTACCTCCTGAGTTCCCGACATTCCCTTCCACTCTTCTCCTCGGTATCCTTTGTACCTGCGATGCCTATCCTGTAGGTTCCACCGCTTCTTTCCTGTATCACGGAACGTCGATATTTTGAAAATTATAGAACCGGTTATTGCTTCGGCTTTCTATCCCGTTGGCTTGTACCTCCTTCTCTGAGCTTCGCTCTTCTGATTTTCTCTGTAATTCTTACGACCTTCCTGTCGTCTGTTTGTTCTTTGTTGTGACTACATCATACTAAGGCTCCGGCTTATTGTCAATAAATATTTGGAACAAATTATTATTGTCTGATTAGTCAGAATATATATGAATATTTCAAAAAAAAGCGCTGATTTCTCAGCGCTTTTTTCAGCAGAATTGGTCCCTTCAGGTATGCAATTCACGATATATGCAGCTCCGTCAGCAGACAAGAGGGAACTTTGCGGTCAGCTCGTCGACGATGCCGCGGGCCTTCGGAATTCCGTCCTCTCTCTCCTTGATCACGAAGCTGATCGCCCTGGCGACCTCGTCCATCTCCGCTTCCTTAAGCCCTCTTGTCGTGACGGCGGGCGTCCCGAGGCGGATGCCGCTTGTCACGAACGGCGAGCGCTGTTCCTTCGGAATCGTGTTCTTGTTCGCCGTGATATGAGCCTCATCAAGCCACTTCTCCACCTGTTTTCCGGTGAGATCATCCCTTGTGAGGTCGACAAGCATCAGATGGTTGTCGGTGCCGCCGGAGACGATGTCGATATCCCTCTCCATAAGACCGCTGCAGAGCGCCTTAGCGTTGAGCACGATCTGTTTCTGGTACTCCCTGAACTCCGGGGTCAGCGCTTCCTTGAAGCACACCGCTTTCGCCGCGATGACATGCTCAAGCGGGCCGCCCTGGGTTCCGGGGAAAATTGCCTTGTTCAGCTTGTATTTCTCCGCCGCCTCACTGTTGGCGAGAATGAGGCCGCCCCTGGGTCCGCGGAGAGTTTTGTGGGTGGTCGTGGTCACCACATCTGCATAAGGGAACGGACTCGGATGAAGACCTGCCGCCACAAGTCCGGCGATGTGAGCGATATCCGCCATCAGCACGGCGCCGCACGCGTCCGCGATCTCGCG
>OMSM01000369.1 GCA_900313745.1 uncultured Lachnospiraceae bacterium | reverse complement strand
CGGCGACCGCTACCCCTCCATCCACTACACCGGCACGGAAGACTATTTCACCGGTTCCTACGGCTTCGGCAACGACATCTACATCAAACAGTACCAGACCTTCTCCGGGCTCTACAGCGGACTCTACGCCATCTACGGCGACAATCGCGAGTTTTACAACGGCCAGCAGCGCTTCCTGCTCTACCGCTTCCACATGCCGGATCCGATCCGTTTTGACGAGGACTTCCGCATGACCATCGACAACATGGGCTGGACCGGCCCCCGCTACGACGACTACACCAGCGTGGCCTACTGGTACCAGACCCTGCCCGGCGCGCCGCTTAAGCCCCTGCCGGCAGACGATGAAATGAATATGGAGTAGGATTGCATTGTGCTTCAGCACAATGCAATCCGTACACGGCGGCTTCCGTCAGGAAGGCGTCCTCATCGGAATCGGCGCAGCCGGTTCCGATGAGGATTGCATCGCGGCCCTCCTCTGCCGCGATGCAACCAATTGCATTGTGCTTCAGCACAATGCAGCCCGCGTGCCGCGGGCTTTAGAAAGGAGAATCCATGAACCTTCCGATGAATTTCAAGTACGTCCGTATCCAGGGCCAGGAGCTGGCCGAGAATACGATGTACGCGAAGGGTGTCTTCAGCATGTGCTGGCAGCTCATCCAGAACGACGTGATGGAAGAAGAGGACGCAGATCTCTACCGCGAGATCGACAGCTGGTTCAACGATACCCTGCCCTTCCCTCCCCAGTGCAAGCGCCAGGAGAAGGTCGTGTGCTTCTTCAAGACGGAGAACGCCGACGAGATGCTCAAGATGATCCGCCCCGCCCTCTGGCTGCTGGACAAGTACCACCACCCCTATTACGTGGTCTACACCAACACCCCCGGCGAGATCGTCTACGAGGACCAGTACCAGATCGTGGTGAAGGTCTCCGGCGAGCTGACCATCGAGGGACTCCAGCCGAGCTGGACGCCGCCGGACAAGTAAAAAGCAGTCCTCAGGCAAAACTTACGGACAAAGTTTTGCCTGAGCAGCGCACACATTAACCCCAGCGAAGGGAAACACCTCAGAATGCCTGAACAAAGTTTTATCTATGTAAACGGACTGAGCAAGCGCTTTACCGTCCGGAAGAAACGGGAAAAGGGAGCACTGTTCCGGGAGAAGGAAACAATTCAGGCACTGAAGGATGTTTCCTTTTCTATTGACCAGGGAGAGCTGATCGGCTACATCGGGCCCAACGGCGCCGGCAAATCCACGACCGTAAAAATCCTCTCCGGCATCCTTACGCCGGACGGCGGTGAGGCATTGGTCGGCGGGCAGGTTCCATGGAAGGACAGAAAAACTTATGTCCGCCGGATCGGCGTTGTCTTCGGCCAGCGGATGCAGCTGTGGTGGGATGTCCCGATTCTGGACAGCTACAGTCTCTTAAGGGACATCTACCGCATTCCGGAGGAGAAGTACCGGAAGAGGCTGGATGAGCTCGCCGGCGCACTGGACCTTGGCGGGCTTATGCGCACGCCGCTGAGGCAGATGAGCCTCGGACAGCGCATGCGTGCGGAGCTCTGCGGCTCTCTCCTCCATCAGCCGGAAATCCTCTTCCTCGACGAGCCCACCATCGGACTTGACGCGGTAAGCAAGCTTGCTCTTCGCGATTTCCTCCGGTGGGAAAACAGGGAGCACCGCACGACAATCCTGTTAACCACCCACGACATGGAGGACATCGCCGCCCTGTGCAGCAGGGTGATGGTCCTCGGGCACGGGCAGAAGCTGTACGACGGCCCGCTGCAGGAACTTCTCGGGCGTTATGACAGGACGAGAAGCGCCACAATCCGCTATGACTCCGGGGACTGCGTCCCCGCCCTTCCTCCCTGCGTTGCGATGGAGAGGGACGGAGACGGATTCCGTCTTTCCTACCGGCCGGACGAGCTCCCCACTGCGGAGCTTCTTTCGCTGCTGCAGCAGGCCGGGCCGATCCGGGAGATGACCGTCCAGTCCCGGAACATTGACCATCTGATCGCGGACATGTACAGGGAGATGGACTTATGAGGGCATATCTTTCCATTTTCCGCCTGCGTCTCCGTCTGGAGACACAGTACCGCGGCGCCGTGATCGGCGGAATCATCTGCCAGATGTTTTTCGGCCTGATCCTGATCGCGCTTTACCGCGCCCTGTATGCCGGGAAACCGCAGAGTCTGCCGCTCTCCCATGTGACCACCTACGTCTGGCTGCAGCAGGCCTTCTTCCGGATGCTTCTCGCATCGGACGCGGAGCTTCTCGACAAGATCCGCACGGGCGGCATCGCCTATGACCTCTGCCGCCCGCTTCACCTCTACGGCTTCTACTATGCCAGGATTATGGCACAAAAACTTATGGGCAGCCTGCTCAGGGCTTTTCCCATGCTGGTTTTCGCCTTTCTTCTTCCCGGAAGCTGGGGAATAATCCTTCCCGCATCCGTTCCCGCGTTTGTCCTGTCTGCTGCGGCGCTGCTCCTCGGCCTCCTGTGCGTATGCGCAATGGAAAACATCACCATGGCCTTCACCATGCGGACGCTGGACCAGCGGGGCATCCAGGCGATGCTCAACCTGCTGATGATGATTCTGTGCGGAAGCGTGCTTCCGCTCACGCTGTACCCGGACAGCTGGCAGCGGGTGATCACCCTGCTTCCCTACGCTCAGATGCTGGATGCTCCGATCCGCCTCTATACCGGGGAATATGCGTTAAGCCAGGCTCCGGGCGTGCTCCTTATCCAGGCGGTCTGGACGGCCGTGCTTGTCCTTGCCGGGTGTCTCCTCTGGCAGCGAAACCAGCGCCGCCTGGTCATTCAGGGAGGGTAAGCGGATGAACACCTTGAAACTCTATATCCGCTCCATGGGCATCCTGCTTAAGTGCCAGCTGGAATATCCGCTCTCCTTCTTTCTGCAGACGCTGGCCCAGCTCGTCATGGAAGGCGGCGAACTGCTTGCCGTCATCCTTCTGGTCGACCGGTTCGACCATCTTAAGGGGTGGTCGGCCGGGGATCTGTATTTCTTCTTCGGCCTGATGTCCGTCACCTTCTACATCACGGAGTGTTTCGGCAGGGGAATTACGGGAAACTTCCCATACCTTGTGCGGACGGGCCAGCTGGACACGCTGCTGCTCCGTCCCAGAGGAATCCTCACCCAGGTGATCTGCAGTGCGATTGATCCCCGGCGCATCACATGCATCGCCGTGGGAACGGTGAGCCTGGCCATCGGAAGCAGGCT
>OMSM01000088.1 GCA_900313745.1 uncultured Lachnospiraceae bacterium | reverse complement strand
TTCCCAACCTTCGCGAAGCTGGACGAAAAGGCGGAGACGCTCATTCTTAACTGCGCGGAGTGCGAGCCTCTCTTAAAGCTGCACCGCCAGCTTCTGCGGGACTGCGCGCAGGAGATCCTTGAGGCGTTTGCCCTTGTCGCGGACACCGTGGGAGCCTCGGAGGGAATCGTCGCCGTAAAGGCGGAGTACTCGGAGACGGTGGACGCGGTGAAGAAGGTCATCGGGCACTGGCCGAAACTCAGGATCCACGAGCTGGAGAGCGCGTACCCGATGGGCGACGAGGTCGTTCTCATCTATGAAGCCGCGGGAATCGTTGTCCCGCCCGGAGGGCTTCCCATCCAGTGCGGAGTCGCGGTGTTCAACGTGGAGACCATGTACAACGTCAGCAGGGCGGTTTTCTCCGCGGCTCCGGTGACGGAAAAACTGGTCACCGTCACGGGGGAGGTCAATAATCCTGTCACGGTCCGCGTGCCCATAGGAACATCCCTTGGCGAACTCGTCCGCATGGCGGGAGGAACGAGGCGCAGCGACGTGAGGCTGCTTACCGGCGGACCCATGATGGGCAGGGCCGGAAGGCCGGAGGACCCGGTGACAAGGACGACCAACGCTGTCCTGGTCCTTCCGGAGGACCACATCCTCTTCAGGCGCATGGACGTGAGCATGGCGGTCCAGTTAAGGCGGGCGGCATCAGTCTGCTGCCAGTGCAGGATGTGTACGGACCTTTGTCCGAGACATGCACTCGGACATCCGATAACCCCGCACCTCTTCATGAGAAGTGCAGCAAACCGGGACTTTAAGGACGTCAATCCCTTCCTCGACACCTTCTTCTGCAGCGGCTGCGGCGTGTGCGAGATGTACGCATGCCCGCAGTCCCTCTCCCCCAGGACGCTCATCGGGGCGTATAAGAACGGCCTGAGGTCAGCCGGGGTGAAGGCGCCCGCGAATCCTGCGGCCGGGGAGGTTTCCCCGGAGAGAGACTTAAGGAAGGTGCCGGAGAAGAGACTCGCTGCGAGGCTTAACCTCGCGCAGTACGACCACCCTGCGCCGATTAAGGATATTCCCGCGCGGGAGGAGCGCCTGAGGATCCGGCTCCTTCAGCATATCGGGGCACCGGCGGTTCCTGCGGTGAAGCCCGGAGACCGGGTGCGCGCGGGGGACGTTGTCGGAAGGCCCGCGGACGGGCTGAGCATTGCCGTCCACGCCTCCGTTGACGGGACCGTTAGTGAAGTAACCCCGGCCGAAATCGTGATCATCCGGGGGGCGGAGTAAACATGGCGAGAGCGATAGGGCTGATTGAATTCAAAACTACCCCAAGCGGGATACGGGCCGCCGACCGGATGGTGAAGACGGCAGAGGTGGAGCTGATCGAGGCTCAGACCGTCTGTCCCGGCAAATACATCGCCCTCGTAGGGGGCGAGCTTGCCGCGGTGCGCGCCGCGGTGGATGCCGTCCGCAGGGAGGATGCGGAGCATTTCCTCGACAGTTTTGTCCTTGGAAATCCGCATGAGGACATCTTCCCCGCCCTCTACGGGACGACCGCGGTGGACCGCGTGGAGGCGCTTGGCATCCTGGAGACTTATGACGTCGCTTCCGTCATCATTGCTGCCGATACCGCCGCCAAGACGGCTGTAGTGAACCTGATCGAGATCCGCGTCGCCAAGGGTATGTGCGGCAAGAGCTTCTTTGTTCTCACCGGTTCCGTCGCCGCGGTGGAAGCGGCGGTGGAGGAAGCGAAGAAGATTATTGCGGAGGACGGGATGTACCTGGACTCCTCGGTGATCCCCCATCCGGATCCGCAGATTGTGAAGGCTGTGCTCTAGGTCACCGCCGGACGATGTTTTCTCTTTAAGGAGCAGTCAAACCGTGCTTGCTGTTGAGCGTAAAAACCGCATAATCGAGCAGCTCCACGAGAACAAGAGGGTTGTGGTAAGCGACCTCTCGAAACAGTTCGGCGTTTCGGGGGAGACGATCCGCCGCGACCTGGAGAAGCTGGACAGGGAAGGCATCGTGACGAAGAGCTACGGAGGGGCCGTGCTGACCGAGGAGTTCAGCATGGAGATGCCCTTCGGCGTCCGCCGCAGGAAGAACGCCCCGGAGAAGCGGGAGATGTCGCTCATCGCCGCGTCCTTCGTGGAGGACGGGGACCATATCATCCTCGACGCAAGCTCGACGTCCATCTTTATCGCCAAGGCGCTCAGGGAAGAAGGGAAAAAAGGCCTCACTGTGATCACCAACTCCATTGAGATCGGCCTGGAAATCGCCGACGTGCAGGGATGGGACGTGATCTGTTCCGGGGGAAGCATGAAGCAGGAGTATTACGCCCTTGTCGGCCCGAGGGCGGTCGAGGGGCTCTCCGCCTTCTACGCGGAAAAGGCCTTCCTTTCGTGCAAGGCCCTGGACATGAGACGGGGCATCACCGAGGGAAGCGAGCTGCTCGCCCAGACAAAACTTGCGATGCTCGGCTCGGCAAGGACCAAATACCTGGTGGCGGACTCCGGCAAGTTCGGCCAGATCGCGTTTTCCAAGGTAAGCGACATCCGCGAGGTGGACTGTGTCATCACGGACAGCAGGCCGGCCGACGCGTGGATGGAATTCTTCGGAGGGCTGGGCATCCGCTGCCTGTATCCCGGAGGGGAGCGCAGTTGATTACAATATCGTTTGCCAACAACAAGGGAGGAAGCGGCAAATCCACCTCCTGCTCCAATCTCGCGGCAGCGCTCTCG
>OMSM01000309.1 GCA_900313745.1 uncultured Lachnospiraceae bacterium | reverse complement strand
GTTCCGGGAAGCACCGCGTGCTTCGTGGGATCGCCCTTGGATCCGGTGTACTCATCCCCCGGAAAGCGCTCGAAGTAATAGTCCGCGAAGGCGGGAATCAGCGGCTTCGCGATCCAGAGCAGCTCGTCGAGCTCCGGGGCGTCCGGGAAGGAGGCCACGAACTTTAAGAGCGCGTGAAGGAGCAGGAAGGAGGTGTCCGCCTGAGGCTTTACGGAGAGAGGAGTGTACTCGTCCCGCATCACGTGCATCGCGAAGGCGGGATTCCAGGAGCGGTGGCTGATCAGGGTGAAACGGAGAAGTTTTGCCGCACTGGTGCGGTCTCCCGCGGCGATGTGGGCAAGAATCTGGACAGAGGCGTCCCGCACGTACATCCCGTCATAGGCACCGGTGAGGGAGGTGGCGGCGTAGCCGTTGGGACGGATGCGCTCCTTAAGGGACCGGAGGGTGTTGTCGTAAAGCTGCTGATTAGTGTTCATCTGTATCGGGTAATCCGCTGTCCGGGTCCGCGCCCCGGCGGGGGCGGAAACGGCAGCTGATCTTGGGGGAAAATCGCAGGTTTCTCTCTCAAATGATAGCATATTTTGCGCACTGCGCGGTATGATGAACAGGTAGGGCGGACTTGCGGATTCCGCGCGAAGGACCCGGAAAAAAGACATCGCGCCGGGCGGAGGCCTGCGGCGCAGAAGCCGGGCGGGAATGCCCGGAGAAAGAGGGACGGACTATGAAAGCATTGTTTATCGGCGGCACCGGTACGATCAGCATGGCGATAGTGAGAAGGCTTGCGGAGGATCCCCTGTGGGACGTCTATCTCTTAAACCGCGGAAACCGCCGGGCGGAGCTTCCCGAGGGGGTACACCAGATTATCGCGGACATCCACGACGAGGAGGATGTCGCGAAGAAGCTGGAGGGGATGAGTTTTGACACGGTCTGCGAGTTCATCGGATTCGTGAAGGAGGATGTGGAGAGGGATTACCGCCTGTTCAAGGGCAAAACCCGTCAGTACATCTACACCAGCTCAGCATCCGCCTACCACAAGCCCGCGGCGTCCTGGAAGATCACCGAGGGTACGACTCTCGCGAATCCCTACTGGCTCTACTCCAGGAACAAGATCGCGTGCGAGGAGTTCCTCATGGAGAAGTACCGCTCGGAGGGATTCCCGGTCACTATCGTGCGTCCGAGCCATACCTACGACGAGAGAAGCGTGCCGCTCGGCGTGCACGGGAACAAGGGCTTCTGGCAGGTCATAAAGCGCATGACCGAGGGAAAGCCGGTGCTGATCCAGGGCGACGGAAGCTCGATCTGGACGCTTACCTTCAACACGGACTTTGCCATAGGCTATACCGCGCTCATGGGCAACCGCCACGCGATCGGCGAGGCCTTCCAGATCACGGGTGACGAGACGCTTACCTGGGACCAGATCTACCAGACCATTGCCGACGCGCTGGGCGTCGAGCTGAAGCCGTATCACGTATCGTCGGATTTCCTCATGGACGCGGGGAAGAAGTACGGCATCGATTTCAGCGGACTGACCGGGGATAAATCGGTGTCGGTGGTTTTCGACAACAGCAAGCTGAAAGCGCTCGCGCCGCAGATGACTACGAACGTGCGGTTCGAGCACGGCGTCCGCATCGCCCTTGACTATGTTCTCTCGCACCCGGAGTGCCAGGTGGAGGACCCGCAGTTTGACGAGTTCTGCGACAAGGTGATCGCCGCTCTGGAGGAGGCGAAGAAGCTGCTGTGACATGCAGGGAGGAGTATTTATGATCGCACATGCACTGGATTACCCGAGGCCGCAGATGGCCCGCCCGGGCTGGATTAACCTGAACGGGAAATGGGATTATATGACGGATGACGCAGGTTCCGGGGAGGCGGAGGAGTGGTACCGCGCTTTTCCCTCCGGAGCCGCGGAGATTCTCGTACCCTTCGCGCCCGAGACCGCGATGAGCGGGATCGGGGATGAGACTCATCACTCCGCGATGTGGTACAGCAGGAGCTTCACTGTCCTCCGGGACCCGGAGAAGCGGCTCCTCCTGCACTTCGAGGGGGTGGATTTCACCGCGAAGGTCTGGGTGAACGGCATCTTCATCGGGGAGCACAGGGGAGGCTACGCGCGGTTTTCCTTCGACATCACCGATGTGCTCACCGACGGGGAGAACATCCTTACGGTGAAGGCGGAGGATTCCGCCGGCGTCCGGCAGCCAAGGGGAAAACAGCGCTGGAAGAGGGACAGCTACGGCTGCTGGTATGTGCAGACCACGGGCATCTGGAAGACCGTCTGGATGGAGTCCGTGCCGAAGCTGCACATCGCCGGGCTGAAGATCACGCCCGACATCCGGGACTGCTCCGTGAGGATAGAGGCGGAGATCGCCGGGTTCTACGCAGGGGGCGGCCTCGCCGGAGGAATAAGGGAGCCGGAGTGGCTCGGGACGGAGCTGACGGCGGAGATCCGTTTTGAAGGGCAGAGCGTGCGCAGGGAGACGGTCAGCGTCGATGACGATCATGTGACGATGACCGTGAGCGTCCTGAACCG
>OMSM01000086.1 GCA_900313745.1 uncultured Lachnospiraceae bacterium | reverse complement strand
TCTCCTGCGGGCAAGGGAGAGGTGCCGGGTACGGCAGGCCTCTTCGTGTTCCTTCTCCGCAGCAGGTTTTACCGGTTCCGCCTGGAGGTTCTCCGGAGGACAATGCGTGTGATCAGGAGTTTTGCCGTCCGGTGATCCTGCGCCTGTACTGCATGGGCGTAAGCCCGTAATAATTCTTAAATACTTTCTGAAAGTGCGGCTGGCTGGAATAGCCGAGATACGCACTGATCCCGGAGAGGCTGCGTTCGCTGTACTGAAGCAGGGACGCAGCCTCTTCCATTTTGCATTTCGTGATGTACTCCCCGACACTCATTCCTGCCTCTGCTTTAAAGCGGTGCATAAGGAAGGAACTGCTTCGGTGGATCTTTCCGGCGATTTCCCCGATGGTGAGGTTTGTGTTGGTGTGCCTTCGGATGAAATACATGCAGGTGCGGATTTCCGGGGAGACTCCCGCGGGCAGTCCGGATTCTCCTGCCCTCTGGCAGAAGTCCATCAGCATGATGTACTGGAGGCGGTGGATTTCCTCAAGGGACTGCAGCTGCTCGCATTCGAGGATATAAAGGTCCGTCAGCTGGTACACCCGGTCTATGTCGGCTCCGCCTGCGGCTGCCCCGAGGACCGCGGCCTTCGAGGCCAGGCCGATGAAGGTATTCTTCGCCTGCCTCAAGGGCGTGTGCGCCTTCTTGCCCTCCGGCGGGAACTGCCTGGTTCTCTCCAGAAAAACAGCGAGCCGCTCCGGTTCTCCCGCGGCGATCAGGCTGTAGAGCTGTCTCTCGAAGTCGTAGGAAGAAGGAGCAGCCTCTTCCTCCTTGTCCGTGATTTCACGCTCGACCCGGCGCCTGCTGCGGTTTTCTTTCGCCAGTTCATCTTCCCGGTAAAACTCCTCTGCAGGGATGTCCTTATGGTTCAGCACAAGGTGCAGGAACATCAGGTAACGCACGAACTGGGGATGGGATCCCGGGGGAAGGGAGTAAAGAAGCTCGGTCAGGGGCTCGCGGAATTCAGCGGGAATGCTGAACTCGGAGAAGTATTCGTGGATCAGTTTTTCATTAACGGCAGCGGTGAAGACCGGACCAAGGAAGATGCTGTATCCTGTCCCTTCCACATGGATATGGCCATACTCCAGATCCGGGGAGAGTGAGGCAAATTCCGGGTTCCTTTCCTGCCGGTAGAGAGTCCAGGATTCTTCGGGGAGATATCCCAACAGTTCGGCGAGGGACGCGTAGACCGGCTTCCCGTCAAGAAGCAGGCTTACCGGGATGCCGGAGGCTGCGTAGAAACGCTTGCAGAAGGTGATGTAGTCCATAGATGTCTCCTTTTCCGGATCGGTGATAATTCTGACAGAATTATATAATTATCTGCATAATACTGCTATTTCAGGAGCGGCTCCTTTGCTACACTTGAGGTCAGCAAAGGAGGAGTTTTCCATGAAACATGCAGTGTCCATCCCTGTCGCGGAACCGAACAGGGGAGTGCTTGATTTCTCATATCTTCTGGATGCCCCGGCGGGAAAGCACGGGTTTGTCCGGTCTTCCCGGGGACATCTTTTCTTTGAGGACGGAACGAGAGCCCGTTTTCTCGGATTTAATATCGCAGCCCGCTCGAACACGCCGGACCATGCGGACGCGGAGAGGCTCGCGGAGCGCTTTGCCAGTATGGGCGTGAATGTGATCCGCCTGCATGCGGCGGACGCTCCTGCGGCACCGGAGCAGGAGGATGGGCCGGGCAGCTGGTCCTCCAGCCGGAGAACGCCGCTTCTGGACTTCAGGGAGGGCAGCAGGCAGTTTAACCCGGAGGGACTGGATCGCTTCGACTACCTTATATCGAAGCTCAAAGAGAGGGGTATCTATCTGCATATTGACCTTATCGTTGCGAGACCCTTCCTCGAGGGGGACGGCCTCGATTATCCCGGGAACATTCCCTCCTGCATGAAGCGTTACCCGATGTATAATGCGCGCCTCATCGAACTGCAGAAGGAGTACGCAAAGGAGCTCCTCTGCCATGTAAATCCCTACACGGGGCTCGCGCTTAAGGACGACCCGGCGGTGATCACCGTGCAGATCAACAACGAGGAGTCGGCGATCAAGGGGAATACCGGATCCGATCTTACCCCGGAGATGGAGCCGTACCGCCGGGAGGTGTCGGAGCGGTTCGGAGATTTCCTCCTCATGAAGTATCACACGAGGGAGCGCCTTAAGGAGGCCTGGACCCTGGACGGGGTCTGTGCCCTTGGAGACGATGAAGATCCGGCAAGGGGAACCGTGCGCGGAATAGAGGGCGGGTTCTACCAGTCCGTAAATGACCCGTGCGGAGCCTGGGACGCGGCGGAGGGACCGGCGAGATACGCGGACTTCATGGAGTTCGGCGCGTGGGTCAACAGAAGTTTTTACCGGGAGATGAAGGATTATCTCGTCTCTCTCGGCGTGAGAGTGCCGATCAACGCCAGCAACCTGGTGACCGGCGCTGCGGATGTCTACGGGCACGCGGTGTGCGATATTATGGAGAACAACACCTACTTCAACCACCCGCTGCTGCCTGTCCGGGACGGGAACTACATGGTTTACGGACCGACGGAATACGTCTCGGTCAATCCGCTGACCGTGCAGCGGGGCGTGGGATCCATGGGGACCACCCTGGTAAGCCTTGCCTCCGTGGGAATCGTCGGGGACAGGCCGTTCATGCTCAGTGAGTGGAACGAGTACGGGCTGCACCCGTTCCATTCCACTGCCTTTGTCCACACAGTCGCCTATGCCTGCCTGAACGACTGGGACGGCCTTATTCTCTACAATTACCACACCTCGGAGGATCTTTCCGCATTACCTGCGGACGAGGTGATCACGGTGTTCGATGCCTACAACGATCCTGCGCTGATCAGTCAGTGGGGCTTCATGGCGTCGGTGTTCCTGAAGGGAATGATCTCTCCGGCGAAAAACCGCGTCGACGTGGTGTACACACAGAATGACTGGAAAACTCTTCCGAACTTCCACGCGATGCCGATGTGCTTCCTGCCTTATGTGACAGCGATGAGAAATGTTTTCCTGGAGGAGGACGACCTGTACCGGGGAGACGCGGACGTGGCAGTAAACGCCGGCTTCCTTAACGGCGGGGATCTGCGGGACGCCAGGCACAGCATATGGTATGCCTGGTCGCCTTACCGGGAAGCAGAACGGCGCGCTCGGGACGACGCAAGGCTGCCTCTTGCGGCAGCCGGAGCGGAGAAAATCGCTCCGGGAGTATACCTGGGAGAGAAAGCGCTGGTCTTTGACAATATCCGGGAAACGGCGAAAGAGGGCGATTACAGGGAGTTTGCGGCTTTTGCCGACCGGGCGATGAAGCAATGGGGCGTGATGGACCGGAACTGCGGTTATACGGACGGTAAGCTTATTTCCGATACGGGTGAGATCTGTTTTGACCCGGATCACGTGCGGTTCTTTGTGAGGAGCGCCTCCGCGGGGTATTTCAGCGGAGCGCCGGAGAAGGAGACGGAGCTTAGCGACAGAATCCGGATCGCAGCCTCGAATGCGAGGATCAGCCTCGCGCTTATGCCGCTTGATGCGGAAACGCTTGACGGCGCGGAGAACCTTCTTCTCACGGCGTTGGG
>OMSM01000180.1 GCA_900313745.1 uncultured Lachnospiraceae bacterium | reverse complement strand
GGCGGCGAGGAGATGGGCGGCAAACCGTTTCATTCCTGTACGCATAGCTTCCTCCCTTCCTTGAGTTTTTGCCCCGGCGCTCCCCTGCGGAGATGCCGGAACTGTGTTTCAGGCCGCAAAGACCCGCCTGTTTTCCTAATATACTTCAAGTATAAAGGTACTCAGTTTTGTCTTCATCAACCAATTGGGGGAATGCTTTTTCTTATTCGTAATCGAACCCGCTGGGCTCTCCCAGCGGCCTGTCCAGAAGCTCCGGATGCGCGAAGATATGCTTTATCAGCTTGAGGCTCCGGGCGAAGTAGAAGCCGTCCGCGATGCGCTCGTCCAGGGTGGCTCCGTAATCGATCATTTTGCGGATCTGTCTCGTGCCGTCATCCATAAGCACCTCCTCATTGTGGAGCGTGCCTATGGTGATCATGATGCTGTTGGTTCCGTAGTTGTTGAGGTGATGGTACACCGAAGGGCATTTGATGCTTCCGAGGTTGCTTGTAAGAATCGTGGTGTAGTTGGGATCTCCCTCCGTGAGGAAATCCGGGTTGATCCCCCAGAAATCCAGCCAGCGGATGATGCGGATCGCGATGATGAGCAGCAGTCTCGGCATCGCGGCGAACTTGTCCAGAAGCTCGTCCACGCCGCCCGTGGCGTGCTCGCTCTTTCTGGCCTCCTTCACCTCCCCGGCGACCATCCTGGACACGCTGTCCACCGTGTCCTCATCCTTCGGCACGAAGACCATGAGGGTCTCCTCCGCCCCGTCGGCGAAGCGGCGCTTTGCGACAAAACTGATGCTGATCTCGTTTCTCTCGTAGAGCCGGTAGCCCTGGATGAAGCGGTTCATCAGCGGCCGTTCCCGGACCATGCGCGCCATGGCCGTGATCGCGCAGTGGAAGATCGTGGTCCTGTACTCCGGGTGAGAGGCATTCTTCTCCTCCAGATACTTCATCAGCTCCGTTGCGTCTATCTCATCCCGGAGGCAGACCTCACAGTCCGTTCTCTTCGGAAAAAGATACCCCATGACGGTCTGCAGTCCCGGTGCCTTTACATAGCGGCCGTCCTTCCTGTCGCACCACCTGCGCTTCTTCTCTCCGCTCATCCCGCCTTTACCTCTGCGTTGGCCTCTTCCTCAAGTTTCCTGTAAGCCACCTTGCCCACGAGGGTCTTCGGCAGCTCCTGCCGGAAGAGAATCTCCTTCGGGATTGCATAGGCGGCAACGTTGGCCTTCAGCCTCTCATCAATCCCGTTCCTTATCTCGTCCGTAAGCTTTACGCCTTCCTTCAGCACGACATAAGCCCGGACGCGCTGCATCCTCCTGGGATCCTTCACACCGATGACGCAGCTGTAGGCCACCTCGGGCTGCGAGTCAATCACGTTCTCGATCTGGCCCGGATAGACGTTGTATCCGTTGGTGATAATCATGCGCTTGATCCGCTGACGGAAGTAGACATATCCGTCCTCGTCCATATAACCGAGATCCCCCGTGTGGAGCCAGCGCTCGCCGCCGATCATTCTGACCGTCTCCGCCGTCTCCTCCGGGTTGTCCAGATAGCCGAGCATCAGCGTCGGTCCCTTCAGGATGATCTCCCCCTCGGTACCCGCGGGCAAAGTCTCTTCGGTTCCCGGTTTTACGATGCGGTACTCCGTGTCCGGGAACGGGATTCCGATACTGCCGGGCCGGTAATCATCCCTGGGGGTAAGGCAGCTTGCGGTGACACATTCGGTGAGGCCGTAGCCCTCCCTCACCTGGATGTCCGCGTGATGCTCCTTCAGGAAGGCGTCGATCTTGCGCTTGAGCTCGATCGTGAGCGAATCTCCGCCGCAGAACATGCCCTTCAGGAAGGAGAGATCCTGTCCCTCCAGCTGGGGGATATTCAGCAGCGCCTCGAAGATGGTCGGAACGCCCGCGATGAAGTTCGGGTGCTTCTTTATCAGCATTTCCGCGTAGGTTTTGCCGTTGAACTGCGGCATAAGGATGCAGCAGGCGCCATGTACTAGCACGGTATGGATGTTGATGCCCAGCCCGAAGCCGTGGAAGCAGGGCATGCAGGAAAGCATGGTCAGGCCGCTGTGGAACTCCTGGCCTATGGCCTCCACCGCCTGCATCGCGAGGGCGTTGAAATTAAGATCCGTGAGGCAGATTCCCTTTGGTGTCCCGCTGGTGCCGCCGCTGTAGAGGATTACCGCGGTGCGGTTCCGGTCAAACACCATCTCCGGGAGCGGGGTTCCGGTATTGCCGCTCTTCGTGAACTGTTTCCAGGTCATGTCCCCCCTGCGGTCGGGAAACCTGAGGAAGCGCCGGCCTTTCGTGAGAGCAAAGGCAGCGGCCATTGGCAGAGGCAGCTCGTCTTCCATCCTGCCGACGAGGATCGGAATATCCATGCCGGCTTTCGCCACTGCTGCCTTTGCTTTCTCATAAAAGAGGTCCATCGTCAGTATCGCCCTGCTCTTCGAGATGGTCAGGTAAAAGACGATCTCGCTCTCCGCAGAGAGGGGATGCACCATGTTGGCAACCGCGCCGATGCGGTTAATCGCGTAGAAGCAGTCGATCGCCTGAGGTGTGTTGGGCATGCAGACGGTCACGGCGTCGCCGCCCTTTATGCCCATGGCGGCAAGTGCCCGCGCCGCCCTCTCTATCCGGTCCATAAATGCCCGGTAAGAGGTTTTCTTCCCGTAAAACTCATATGCCGGCTCGCCGGGGTGCTGATCCCTCATCCTCTCAATCATCTGAACCATGGTCAGTTCGGGATACTCCAGATGATCGCGCTGCCTGAACGGCTGTTTAGTACTGTCCATTTCCTTTCACTACTCCCTGAAAACGCCCTGAGCGATGGTCTTGATCCGCTCAGGGCGCTGCGTTTATCTGCGGAAGCAACCGGTTTCCGCCTTATTAATCTTCGTTCATTATCTTGTCGAGCTTCTCGTAGAAGACCTCCCGGAACTCAGGGTACTCTCCCACGCCCTTGATGATGGTCTTCACAGGGAATCCTGCGGTGCGAAGCCTCATCAGGAAAGGATTGGTGCTCACCTCCAGCGTGCTGCGGACGCTGTATCCGGCACCCACCATGATGGGCACGATGGTCACCTCGCCGTCATAGCGGAGATTCTGCAGCTTGCCGATCGCCTCGGGAAGCGCGGGCGCCCCGCGGAGAAGCGCAAGGAACACCTTGTCGTATCCGGCGCTGTGGATTTCCTCCTGTATCTGCTCCCAGAGCACATCGGCGATATTGGCCGTTCCGTGGCCGAGAAGGATATAAGCCTTGTCGTGATCAAACTTCGCGGAGTCGATCATCGCCATTGCCACTCTCCTGCAGTCCGCCAGCTCGTACATCGCGGGATAGGTCACCTTGATGAGCGAGAACTTCGGCTCATAGCGCTTCAGCACGTTCAGCGCCTTGTAGTACTCGTCCACAGGGACAAGGAAGGTCATCACGCAGTACACGGCCTCGATGCCGTCCTCTGCCATCTTATCCATCGCCTCTTCAACCAGGTTGTAATTCCCGGCGCGGCGCATCTCCTTGGGGAGCGAGACGACACGCGTGTTGGTAAACGCCTCGTAGACCGGGAACTCCGGATAGCGCTCTACAATCTCCTTGTAGATCATATCCGTGCTCTTCGCCTTGGTCTCAGCGTAATCCGAGCCGTAATTGATGATCAGAATCGCGTTTTTCAGATCTTTATTCATTGCTATACCTCATCCCTCCGTTACAGTAACAGCCATATTATACCATATGCCCGGCATGAGCGGGCTGCTGTTTAACAAGTGTCTCAATTCTCTCCCGGCAGAGCTCCTCACCGATCACGATGAACACGTCCTGGCCGCGGTCCGTCTCGCTGAAGCCCGACTCCGTCCGCGTTACGTTAAAACTGCACCACCCTGCTCCGGAGCCGGACGGGATGAATCCTTTCACCCTCAGAACCCTTCCGTACTCCGGATTCCCAAGAAGCTCCGATATGATCACCTCAAGGCGCTCTCTCGTAAGCCCCGGCTCCATGATATAGACGGAGCCGAAGCGGTTCTCCCTCTCCACCGGCAGCTTCACATGGTCGGCCTGCCGGAACCCGCATCCGGAGAACGCAAGGAAATCCTTTTCCTCCATTGCGCCGTTCTCCGCACAAAGGAAATCCTCCTCCGAAAACCTTCTCGGGCACCGGAATTCCTCCAT
>OMSM01000084.1 GCA_900313745.1 uncultured Lachnospiraceae bacterium | reverse complement strand
TTGTCCACATTCCTGTACGGGCCGACCTCGTCCTCCGGAAGCGCTCCGATCGCCTCATTGACGGCGATGCTCCAGCGGAGAGCCTTGGCGAAGATTCCGTTTTCGCCTGCCTTCGCGGATACCGCGTCGTTGGAGAGCTCGGGGGCATGCTCCGCGAAATCCTCGAGAGCCTCAATCCCGTCGATTCTCACATATCGCTCACTGACTTCCCTTAACATCACCGCGAGCCCCTTGAAGCGGTTGATCCCTCGCGTGGCGGTGTAGAGGTTGATCTCGTTCCAGCGCGAAAGGATCTCCTCCTCCCATGCCTCAAGGCCCCACTCCCGGACCATGCAGGGCCCGAAGCAGCGGATATGCTTGATGTTCATGGTGTCCATCGCGCAGCCGTCCGAGTCGACAAGGACGGCGTAGTCCTTCTTCTTTTCAAAACTTTCGAGTGCAGTCATCATTTCCTCCTGCTTCCGGTATCCCGCGGCGAAGCAGCTGCTTTCCGGGGTGCCGGCGGCAAATACGGGTTTCTTCCCGCTTGCTTCCTCACAGCCTGGTGTCCCACCTGCCGCAGAAAACAAGGTCGCTCGAGCGGCCCCTGAATTCTGATTTTCCGGTCAGCTTCTCCACCAGTGCGTGGATGTACTCCCTCGTGGAGCCGAAGGCGTTGATGTAGGTCTTCATCATCGGAAGGTCGATCAGGTGGTTCGTGTAGTTGAGCGAGACCGCGACCGTGGGGACCTCGTGCGTGTACCACGGGATTTCCCCGGAGTGGGAGACCGAGTAGGAGAGCCTCGTATTGTTCTCCTTCGCGTAACCCTTCATGTTTACGGCAACAAGGACCAGATCGCAGTTCCTGCGGAATTCCCCGGTATTCTCGTGGGTCATCGCGCGGAAGCGGTTGAAGCGGGAGGAGTTTTTCATCTCCATCTCGTAGTAGTCGTCGGGTGCGGTCACCTCGAAACCGGCCGCCTCCAGCTCGTCAATCAGGATCTGTTTTGCCGGATCCGGGCCGTCCATGAGGGAGACCGGCGCGCTCTGAAGGAAGTAAAGGCGGACGCGCTTTCTCTCTTCGGGCGAAACGGGAAGGATATTCTGGGTGTCCTTTACAAGGGCAATGCTGTTGTCGGCTGCCTCCGCGGCAAGACGGTGATGCTCCGCGGAGCCCACGGCGGCAAGTCCGCTCTTGTCCGGGAACACGAGGGAGTCCAGGCCGAGACGGGCTTTAAGGCCGAGAATGCGGTGCAGGGCGTCCGAGAGGCGCTCTTCGGTGATGACGCCGCTCTCCAGGCCCTCCCGGACGAAGGAGAGGTCCTCCGCGGGGTCGTTGAAGAAGAGAATCATGTCGCAGCCTGCGGCGACGACGCCCTGGATCACGTCCCTTCTCGAGGCGGCGGCGGTGAGGCCGGCCATGTGGGAGGCGTCGGTGACGATGAGGCCGTTGAAGCCGAGCTGTCCGCGGAGCAGATCGCCGAGGAGCTCGGGGGAGAGCGTCGCGGGCTTAATCTCGCTGTCCTTTATTCCGGGGCGGAAGCGGCGGCTGTATGCAGGCTGGCAGATGTGGCCGACCATGATGCTGGGAAGGCCGGCGTCGATCAGCGCCTTGTATACCCTGCCAAAACTCGCGTCCCACTCCTCGCAGCTTAAGTCGTTGCAGCCCATGACCAGATGCTGGTCGCGCTCCTCGCTGCCGTCGCCGGGGAAGTGTTTTGCCGCGCAGGCGATGCCAAGCTTCTCCATCTCCTCCATGTACGCTTTGGAGAGCTCAATGATCCTGTCCGGATCGTCACCGAAGGCGCGGGTGTTGACGATGGTGTTCCTCCAGTTGGAGACCACGTCGCAGACCGGGGCGAAGGTCCAGTTGCAGCCTACGGCAGCCGCCTCGGTGCCGCCAACCTTTGCCATTGCCCGGACGGTGGAGTCCGAGGGGGAAGCCCCGCAGGCCGCCCCGGTGGCGATCATCGTGCCCTCGCCCACCGCGCCGTTGCCGCCGGCCTCGCAGTTGGCGGCGATCAGAACGGGAATCCGGCTCTTCTCCTGGAACATCCGGTTCTGCTCATACACCTCCTCCAGAGAGCCTCCCTGCCAGCGGACTCCGCCGATGTGATACTCATTGCAGAGACGGTCGATGGTCTCAGGGCTCCGGTCCAGGGTCAGGTTGATGAACAGCTGCCCGATTTTCTCCTCCGGGGTCATGGAGCGGATGGTTTCCTCCACCCATTCGATTTTGCGGTCGTCAAGGAAGAACGGTTTCTCTTTCAGGTTTACCATGGTAAATCTCCCAATATGAATATTGACAGCCAAAGGCCCCGTTCATCCGCTTCCTGCCGGAGCGGCACGAGGTGCCGGCGCTCCGGGTGAGTGCTTCTCCTGGAACAGCGGATGAGCGGGGCTGTATAAATGATTATCCTTTGTATCCGAAATCCGGTATCGCGTTCCAGCGGCTCCTAAAGTAGTGGGCCGCCAGCTTGGGCTTCCGGTCCCTGGTGAAGAGGCCCTTCTTGTTGCCCTGGACGCGCAGCAGGCTCTGGCTCGTGGCGAAGTCCGCGAAGTTCCAGACATGCTCCCCGACGACGAAGTCGAACTCGTCGAAGACGCGGTTGTTCATGATATAGTAGTCCACCTGGTACTCCTCGGTGTACATCACCGGGGTGGTGTCGTGCATGCCCATGACCGTGTCCGCGCCGTATTCGGTGAACATCAGCGGCTTGCCGATGCGCTGCCAGTCCTCAAGTTCTGCCCTTAAGAGCTTCTCCGGCCCTTCGAGGTCCGGTCCGCCCGCGTACCAGCCGTAATAGCGGTTGAGGCAGATGACGTCCGAGAGCTTCGAGGAGATGTCCCTGTCGGGACCGCCGGCCATTGCGACGCTGGTCAGCGTGCAGGGGCGCTTCTCGGGATCGAGTTCCTTCGCGAGGTCGTAGAGCGGCTTGAAGTATTCATAGGCGCCCTCGGAGTAGGAGTCGGGCTCGTTCGCGATGTTCCACATCACGACGCAGGCATGGTTCTTGTCGCGGGCGATCAGGTCGCGGATCACGTCCATGTGATGGTCAAAAGTTTTGATCCCGTGCTCCTTGTCGAAGGTGCTGACCTTCTGGCCGTTGAAATTGGCGCCGCCGCCGAAGTCGAAATTGATTCCGACCACCGTGGTCTCGTCGATGACGACGATGCCCTCCTCGTCGGCCAGGCGCATCATCTCCTCACTGTAAGGGTAGTGGCTGCAGCGGAAGCTGTTGGCGCCCTGCCACTTCATGAGGGACATGTCCTTGACGTACATCGCCATGTTCATTCCGCGGCCGTTCGGGAAGGTGTCCTCGTGCTTGCCGTAGCCCTTGAAATAGAAGGGCCTGCCGTTGATTAAGAAGCGGATGCCGTCCACCCTGACGGTGCGGACGCCGTAGGGAAGCTCGTACACGTCGTCCCCGGCGGTGACCTTTACGGTGTAAAGGTACGCTTTGCCAGGCTGCCAGAGGGTGACCGGGTTCACAGCCAAAACTCCCTCGCTGCCGTCTGCTTCCGCGACCTTCCGGCACTCCATGTCGAAAAGTTCGACCTTTACCGGGACGGTATCCTTCTCCGGGCCGGCCGTGTCAATCCTGTAGGAGATTTCCGCGGCGGGGGCGTCCAGGCAGGGATCGTCCACGGAGGACACGAG
>OMSM01000083.1 GCA_900313745.1 uncultured Lachnospiraceae bacterium | reverse complement strand
CCCCTGTGCAGCCGGTCAAAGGTCTCCCCCGTGACCTCGAGCCCCAGCTCATGGGCGACTGCGGGGAGATGCAGCAGCGTGTTCGTGCTCCCGGAGATGGCCGCGTGGACCAGAATCGCGTTTTCAAAACTCTCCATGGTCACGACGGAGGACGGCTTCATCGCGTCGTTCCCCGCGATCTCCGCGGCCCGCCGCCCGGCGAGGTACGCGTACTCGTCGATTGTCGCGCCCCAGATCTTCTTCTCCGGCGCATCTCCTCCGTCACCGGAGGCTCCCGCCGGAACCGGGGGCACAAACGTGCTTCCCGGGACGGAAGGCATCAGCGCGCTTCCCGGGAGCGCAAGGCCCAGGGCCTCCGCCATGATCTGCATGGTGGACGCGGTTCCGATAAACGCGCAGGCACCGCAGGAAGGACAGGCGTTGTGCTTGGCCCACAGCAGCTTCTCCTCTCCGATCTCGCCGCGCTCGTACATTGCCGAGTACATGCCCAGCTGCTCCAGGGTGAGCAGATCCGGGCCGGCGTTCATGGTGCCGCCGGGGACGAAGACCGAGGGGATGTCCAGGCGCATCATTCCCATGAGGCTCCCGGGGACTCCCTTGTCGCAGCTCGCGATGAACAGGCCGGCGTCAAAGGGCGTCGCATTCCCGTGGATTTCGATCATATTGGCGATCATCTCGCGGCTTGCAAGGGAGTAGTTGATCCCGTCCGTCCCCTGGCTCTCGCCGTCGCACATGTCCGTGGTGAAATAGCGGGCGCCGCGGCCACCTCCGGCGGCGATGCCCGTCATCGCCGCCTTCACCAGCCGGTCCAGGTGCCCCGAGCCGGGGTGGGAATCGCCGAAAGTGCTCTCCACGATGACCTGGGGCTTGTCCAGGTCATCCGGAGTCCACCCCGTCCCTATGCGGAGAGGGTCAAATTCCGCCGCAAGGCGGCGATGCTTCTGGCTTGCAAGTTCCATAATTTGCTCCATTCCGGGAGTTTCGTGCGCGCCGTGCATTTTCCGGGCAGTGCGATGTCCTCTGCGCCGCCTTTTTCCGGCTGTTTTCGGGTGTTTTGTTAAGAAAACGAAAGAGAAAATGAAGCCCTGATTAAGCTTCGGTTAATTCGGGCCGAACCCCCTTGAACCCCGTAAATCCGGCCTGTATAGTATGTCCAGCAGCAGGGAACAGCCGGATGCACCGGTAACGAACTTCGTGTCATGACTCATCCGGAGACCTGCTGATGACAATAATCAAAACTGCCTGAAAGGAGGCACCATATGTTCAGCTTCATCTTCACTCTTCTGTTCGTCGTCCTGTTCTTCAAGGCACTCGGATTCACCTTCCGCGTATTAGACAGGGTTCTCGGGTGGCTCCTGGGCTTCATCGGAATCAGCATCGCCGTCACGCTGGCCTTCACCCTGATCGGTGTGCTCTGGAAGCTCCTGCCGGTCATCCTTGTCATCGGCCTGATCTACATCGCGATGGGAACTCCCCGCAAGGCGGCCTGAGCCTGATCCGCGGAGAAGCTCCGCTTAACCGATAAATCATTACCGCTTAACCGCGCCCCGCCACGAACCGGCGGGGCGCGTTCGTTTTGCCGGTCCTCACCAGGGCGTCCAGGAGAGCTCCTTACGCCTGTCGTAGTTCCCGGGCACCTCCGTCGAGGTTTTCGCCGGGAAGAAGGCGGAGACGAACTCGCCCTTGTCGTGATTGCGGAAGAACACCCCCAGGGTATCGTCCTCGTAGATCTGCAGCAGCACCGAGCGGCAGTACGTCCCGCGGATGTTCTCGAAGGACGCGACGTCGATCTGGGGAATGTCCTGCCAGTCCACCCACTGGATCTGGGAGAATATTCTCTCCTTGGGACAGGTGTACTCGCCGATGTGGGAATGCCCGTAGAGATGCAGCCTGACCGTCATGGGCAGCGGCTGGACAAAACTCAGGAGATGCGTGTCGCGGTTTCCTCCGGGAAACGCGCAGTGCGCAGCTGTGATGATGGGTTTTGCGCAGCTCTCCATATCCTTTCGGATCGCGGCGAAGTGTTCCTCAGTATACGGGTAAAACTCCTCCCCCCACCGCACACGGTTGTGGGTGGAGCACCACCGGTTGTCCTTCGCGACGTGATCGGCGAAGAAATAGGTCTTCCAGTCGCCGAGATCCACCGTGAACCAGGTGTCCTCCACATCCTTCGTGGTGTACCACCCGCTGTGGGAGCGGATCATCTCGTAAAAAGGAAGCCTGTAAGCGGTCTGCCCTTTTCTCATGCAGGCCTCCGCATAGTCATAGTCATGATTGCCCGTGGCGTAGGCCACAGGGATTCCCAGGGAGACGAAGGCGTCCTCCTGGATGGCGGTCATCCGCTCGAGTTCGCGAAGATCCGCGCCTTCCGTGGAATCCCCGAGATACCAGATCATCTCCGCGGGTCTGCCCATGGAGGCGTAGTCGCTCATGCACAGGTCAAGGCACCGCTTCGCGTCGTCGAACTTCGCCTGCTGAAGGTCGGAGAAGACCCAGACCGTGTGTTTTGCATGAGTTCTGCACTGCTGATACAGTTCATTATAGATATTCATTCGTGTCCCTGTTCACGTCAGGATATGCGGGCCGGCGTACACAGCGCCCGCTTCCCGGGCACCTCAATCTTACCATAACAGCGCGCTGCCGGCGCGGTAAGCGAAACGGATGGGCGGGAACCTCGTCCGCCCATCCGCCTGTCTTGCCGTTTCTTTCCGCTTCTTTCCTGAATGTGCCGTTTCCGGCCTGCAGGCCAGCTGGCTGCCGCCCGGTTCCGGCCCTACTGCACGGCCTGTCCGGTCTCAGATGCCAAGCTCCGCCAGTTTTGCCTTCATCAGGGCAGTCCACACGTCATGCCCCTTCTTGTTCAGATGGATCTTGTCCATCCGGTAGTATGCCGGATTGAAATACCTGCCGTCAGAGGTCCGCAGATTCTCCGGCCCCGCATCGGTGAGCATTGCGTCGGAGGCATCCATGAAGTGCAGCCGGTCCGTTTCGGCGCACATCTGCCGGAGAAGCTCGTTGGTTTTCACCGTCGCATCCCAGAACTGCGTCCTGCCCGGAAGCGGAAGCCCGGAGCAGACGATCAGCTGCGCCTCGGGCATATTCGCGAGGAACATGGCGTACATCTTCTTCTTGTTCTCCAGGATGGTCTCCAGCGGGATTCCCCCGGCGATATCGTTCGATCCGGTCTGGAAGAACACGGCCTTCGGCTCATAAGGATACAGGAGACGAGGCGCGTAGCGCATCAGGTCATCGTCGATGCAGCCGCCCATGCCGTGGTTCTGCGCTTTGTACGGCGCCATATCCTTCTCGAGGGAAAACCATAACGTGATGTTGGAGGGGCCGTAGAAGAGGATCTCGCCCTTACGCTGTCCGGCAGGATACTGCTCCTCGATCATCCGGACGACCTGCTCATTGACCTCCTCCGTTCCCCACTGCGTGCGCAGCCCGAACGGATCCGCCTCAACGCCGAATTCCTTCACCTCGTCCAGCATTGCCTTATTAAAGGCCTCGTTTGCCGCGGCAAGATCCGCGAGAAACTCTTCCCTGTTCCCGTCCGTGATCAGTCCCCGGATTGTCAGCGCCGGATCTTCCGCCGCCATTTTCCTGACTTCCGGGCAGTATTTTTCCAGCACTTTCGCAAACAGGTCAACCTGGACCAGAAACGACAGCGGAACGTTCATAATCATCTCATCCATAGCTTGCTTACTCTCTTTCCCCTGCGGCCCGGATCTGCTG
>OMSM01000078.1 GCA_900313745.1 uncultured Lachnospiraceae bacterium | reverse complement strand
GCAAAACTCATGTTGAAGCTGTCTATCTCCCCCTCCGGAACCTCGCCGTCGGCAAGCCTGTATATGCTGAACACCGAATCGGCGCCGGGTTTTACAAGCTCCGCGGGATCACGGCTTTCGGAGAATTCCAGCGGAGCCCCGATATACGCAAGCTGCAGGTAGATGCTCATGTCCTCCCCTTCAGCCGCCTCCCGGACATAGGCATCCATGTCCGGAATCACCGCGGGAAGCATGTTCTGGAAGGGATATACACCGTACTCCGGGTGCTCCCCCGACACGGAAAGCGGGCGGGCGGTGTGCATGGAGACGGCAAAGCCTTCCGCGGGAAGGGAGAGTTTTGACATGAGATACGCGCAGAGCGCATCCCGGAAGGCCTCGAATTCACGGGAGGTGTAGAGCTCGCCGGTACGGGTGTTGACCGCGAAGTCATAGTTTTTCCCGCCGGAAGAGCAGGTGCCCGTAATAAAATCGGTCAGGTAGTAGTTATGGTTGGTTACCTCTGTCCGAACGTTGAGTTCCTTCATAGAGGTAATCCTCGCGCCGGGATCCGCCCCGGCGAGCCAGTCCTGCACGACGGCCGCCGCCTTATTCTTCTGCTCCTTCAGTTCGGCGTCGGTGTACTGCTTCTGCTCGCAGCCGGCAAGGAAGACGCCGGCGAAGGCGAGAAGGACCGCGCCGAGGAGAAATCTTTTTATTTGCCTTATTCTGGCGGAAATCCGGCTTCTCATTCCGTTCCCCTTTCCTGTAATCATACGTGTCTGACTTTTTCCCTTTATTGCAGGTTCGTCCGTTGCGGGTTCCTGTACTTAGTAATAATATCAATTCTGCGTGGCGGAAAAAGAGCCGATGGGACGATGTGCGGGAGGACGGGACGAGGCACAGCCCGGGGAGGTAACTGCATGCTGACAATAAGGAAAGCCTGCGCGGACGACTATGAGAGGATCATGGAGATCTACCGGTACGCGCAGGATTTCATGATCGCAACAGGCAATCCGACGCAGTGGGGGCATTTCAACCCGACGCCGGGGATGATCCAGGAGGACATCTCCCTTAACCGCTGCCACGCAGTCTGTGACGAAAGCGGCATTCACGGCGTGTTTGCGCTGTTTTCCGGCGAGGAGCCGACCTACACCTGCATCGAAAACGGCAGCTGGCTGAACGACGAGCCGTACATGACGATACACCGCATGGCCGGAGACGGGCAGGTTTCCGGGATTTTCCGCTTTTCCGCGGACTACGTCCGCACCCTCACAGACAATATCCGGATCGACACGCACGAAAACAACCACGTCATGCAGTCTCTCGCCGAAAAAAACGGCTTCAAAAAGTGCGGAATCATCTACCTCCGGAACGGCTCCCCCCGCATCGCCTACCACTGGGTGAGCCAGGGGACGGTTCTCCGGTGAGTTGTCTGACAACTTGCCAGGGGACGGTTCTGTGGCGAGTTGTCTGAAATCTCGCCAGGGGACGGTTCTGTGGCGAATTGTCTGAAATCTCGCCACAGAACAGTCCCCTGGTACCTTTTACACCCGGATCTGATCCAGCTCGTTCATGAGATCGGTCATTTTCGCGGCCGTGATCTGCGTGTTGGACGGAACGGAGATGAACACCGAACTGTTCCTGCACCGGAAGCCGATGACTATCTGGTCACCTAGATACATCCCCGGCACAAAAATGGTGTCCACGGGAAGCACCCTCATCTCCATCCAGAGCTTCTCACCGTACACCTCATCCGGCCTAAGCTCCGAGACGACGCCCGCTGCCCCCTCGCCCTCAGCCCAGGAAAGCCGGACCATTCTCGGGACAAAAACCGGAATCTGCAGTGCCTTCGTAATCCATGCCGCCCCCGTCTGATCGTCCGTCACGCCCTGCACCGAAAAAAACGCCGTAAGGCTGTTCGCACTTTTCACCGTATTAATTCTTCTCATCGATACCCTCTTCCCGGACCGGCAGAATGCTCAAACTTCCGTCCTTTTCTTTAATTAAACGCCGCATGGACCGGAATTGGAAGTCCCCCGGCAAAACTGATGACCGCCGCTATTTTCTCTCCAGCTTCGTCCAGTCCAGCCTGGCCGCAAGGCTGTCGTCCGGCGCATTTCCGAAGACATTTATGACGTCGCCGTACTTGTTCTGGTACACGTGGTCCGCCGAAACCCGCGCTTCCACCGTCTCCCCCGTCGGCGTGACATAGGTGTCGACCCCGCGGACAGCCTCGGAAAAGCCGCTGCTGATCCGGCTTTCGGCAGCCTGCCTCCTGTCCCAGCTGTCCATGATCCCTGCGGAGATCTGCCGGCTGTTCTCGGCCAGCATGCGCGTCGTCTGCTGCTGAAGCTGCGCGAGCCGCATCTGCGACTGCTGCGCCATTGCCTGGCTCGCTGCCGCCTCCGCGCGGACCTGGTTCATCTTATTCTGAAGAAGCTCCTCCTCCATGCGGTCGAGCTGCGGATCCTGCCGGATTCCGGAGACGAATTGAAGAAAAACTGACTCCGCCTCCTTCTCCTTCTCCCGGACCGCCATGCAGAGGTATTTCCTCTGCGCACCGAAAAGGATGAAGTCCACATGCTTCGCTGTGTCGCCGGAAGGACCGGAGGATAAAGGATTCCCGGTAGTTCCCGAAGCGGGTGACGGGCCCGCGTTCCCGAAGAACCCTGCAAAGGGGGAGGAATTCCCCGGACCGGCAAACCAGTTCTTCATCCCGAAAAGGGAAGTCATCGCCTTTCCCGCCATGTCGGCCATCTGCCCCATCCCGGCGAATTCACGGAAAGAAAGCCACGCCGCCTCGAACTCCGCGCCGGCGAAAACCACGATCGGCCTTCCGTTCATCACCGCCTCATATTTAAGCAGAACCGGCTCACATACCTTGTCGGAGACGATGGGCTGCGCGCCCATAAAAAGCTCATACAGGCCGATGTCTCGGTTCAGGCACGCCTCAGCCAGGGAGCGGTTCATCCCGACCGGGCTTGGGAGCGCGGCCTTTGCAACCGCGGTAAGCGGCTGCCTGACGGTTTTCTCCGCCCAGCCGGAGACGTACTTCTCCGCGTCCACATACGGGCGGGTGCCGTTATCCGTGTGCGTCCGGATGAGCCCCAGCGACATCTTCATCACGGCGCTTCTCACGTCGTAACAGATTTCCCTGGAGTCGGAAATTAAAATGATGTCCTCCCTGGGCGAAACGGCGCGGATGCCCGCAGTCAAAGGATTCATCTCGCTCTGCCAGGTAACATT
>OMSM01000077.1 GCA_900313745.1 uncultured Lachnospiraceae bacterium | reverse complement strand
GAATGCTGCATCCGAGAGGCGGAGGAAGAGACGGGGCTAATTGTAAGTCCGGTCCGCCTTTTCCTTGTCATTAACGAGTTTTACGAGGAATACCGCTACATCAGCTATTATTTCGTCTGCGAACCGGCAGCGGATGGCTCGGCACGCCTTACCCCGGCGGAGATTGAAGCCGGCCTTGTCCCGGAGTGGATGCCGGTTTCCGACGCGGCCGCAGTCTTCTCCAGGCACCAGGAGTACGCTTTGGACAACGAGGAACGCCGCGGCATGTATCTCAGGGAATACACGGCGCTCTGCGAATATGGCAAAATTCGGCCGGATCCCGAGGCTCTCCCCGGGAGCGGGCGTCCGGGAGGCAGAAGTTTTTCCATCAGGACCGCAGTCCCGGAAGATGAGGAAAGAATCCGGGAGCTGTTCCTGGAAATGCTTCGGACAATTTACCGGACGGACGATGTGCAGGGATATGGGCCGGGGTACCTGGATAAATACTGGAGGGGCGGCGAGGACCGGATTTACGTTTCAGGCAGGCCCGCGGACGCTTTTTTGTCTGTGGAGGTGCACCGCGAACCGGAAGAGTACATCTATCTCGATGATCTTTCCGTAACGGAGGCCTGCCGCGGAAGAGGAATCGGAACCGCGCTTATCCGCGAGGCGGAGGCCTGCGCGGACCGGATCGGGATTAAGCGCATCTGTTTTCACGTGGAGAAGTCGAACAGATCCGCATTCCGGCTTTACGAGCGGCTTGGCTATTCCGTGATAAGGGACGACGGCAGCAGATATCTTATGGGAAAGGAAAGGTGATAGGACATGAAGGCACTTGTAACCTACTTCAGTGCGGAATTCGGCAAAACTTCGCAGGCCGCCAGGGAACTTGCCGGGATGCTCGGTGCGGACATCTTTGAAATTGTTCCGGATCCGCCCTACTCCAGGGAGGATCTGAACTATATGAATCCCCTCGCAAGGTGCAACAGGGAGCATTTTGGCAAGAAGGATGTGCCCGTTTCCGGGAGCGTCGGGAGTTTTGACCAGTATGATACCGTCTATATCGGGTTCCCGATCTGGTACGGCTCCGCGCCGGACGTGGTGAACAGCTTCTGCGCGGGATATGACTGGGACGGGAAGACTGTTTACATTTTTGCGACGTCCGGCGGGAGCGGGATCGGCAAAACGGCAGCGAAGCTGCAGCCCTTTATCGGCGGTGCGAAGATCGCGGACGCGAGAAGAATTGACAGCGCCGCGGAGCTTGAGGACTGGGTGGCCGCGGAATGAAGAATTACTGCTTTTACGGCTGGAAAACAGCGGATGTGACCGATGCTGCCGGGAGAACGCCGCGGGAGTACTATGACCTCCTGTCCGGAATATGGTGCGCGGATACCTGTGCGCCGCGGATGCGGAAGGACTGGACGCCGGAGAATAAGACGCTTGGCCAGTGCTCCGTCACTGCGTTCCTCCTCCAGGACCATTTCGGGGGCAGGGTTTTCGGAATTCCGCTTCCGGACGGAAGCTTTCACTGCTTCAATGTTGTCGGGGAGTGTGTCTTCGACCTCACCAGCGAGCAGTTCGGGGAGACCAGACTCAATTACACAAACTGCACCGAACAATTCCGGGAGGTGCACTTTGCGAAGGAGGAGAAGCGGCTGCGCTACGAGCTTCTGAAGAAACGGCTCGAATGCCTGTAGTGCCAGGGGACGGTTCTCCGGCGAGTTGTCAGAAAACTGACCAGGGGACGGTTCTCTGGCGAGTTGTCAGAAAACTGACCGGAGAACCGTCCCCTGGCACCTTTATCTGCGCTGGAGGGAGTCCTCGAGGTATTGCATCATCTCGATGCGGTTTCCGTCGGGATCCCTCAGCCAGAACTGCAGGGCACCGGCCAGCCCGAGAGTGATATCCGTCTCGGGCTTCAGTCCGTTTGCGGTGACGGCGTCCCATGCGGCGTGTATATCGGACACTTCAAGGCAGATGTGCTGGTAGCCGAAGGCATCCTCGAGATTGCGGTCTTCTTTGAGCTCCGGACCGCCCAGAGAGTAGAACAGTTCAATGTACTGGTGAGGGCCGGCCTCATAGTATTCAATCCAGGGCTTTTCCGTCCTGCTCATCAGCGCGTCAAGCATTGCGGGATCTGCGTGCCCGGAGCGCCCGACAGCTTCCGCGAGGTCACCTGCAGTGAGGGTCAGTTTTTTCGTCAGGCCAAGCCCTGTACCGTAAAAAGCGGGCATCCCGGCGGTGTCCTGCACGTCGAAGGCTACCTGCGTCGTGTAATTTACGCGGGAGAGCGACCTGTGCGCAGGATCCGCGGCATGCGTGATTCTTGCGTGCCCGCCGTACTGGGTGAACTGCACTTCGTTTCCGTCAGGGTCGAGCACGGAAATCTCGAAGGCACCGTCAATCGTCGGGTGGTAGTCATCCTTTAGTTCCACGCCCGCAGCGGCAAGATGTTCTTTAAGCGCGAGGACATCGTCGACTTCG
>OMSM01000114.1 GCA_900313745.1 uncultured Lachnospiraceae bacterium | reverse complement strand
CCGCTGTCGTTGTCCTCCATCACGATCTCCACCGTCCCGTCCCCGCCGTACTTTTCGCCGTTTACCGTGACCCACGCGTAGGGCCAGTCCCGGTAGGTGTTGTAATTCCTGCTCTGGATCACGCTGCCGCTGTCGTAGCTGTAGACCACGGCATTGATTCCCTGCCGGTTCTTCGAGTACTCCACGCCGTCTACAAGGATGGACGATACTGTGTTCGTGTCATTCTCATCGCGCGAGCTCTCTATCCGCCACGTTGTTCCGTCGGACAGCGCGCCGGTCTCCGCGATGCTGTCCCCGCTCATTTTCTCAAGGAGGACGCTGCCCCTGTCGATGACCGCACAGTAATCCGTCCGGAAATTGCCCTTAAGCGTCTCCTGAAGGCCCAGGGCGTGCAGCATCTCCTGCATCCCGTCAGTAAGGCCGTTGGTCCCCTCGTCCCGGATCGAAAGGAAAACCGCAATGTCCTCTTCAGCCGCAAGCCCGGCAAGATAGTCCGCAAAGCCGCTGTCGGTCTCCAGTTCCGGCCTGTACATCCCGTCGTAAAGGATGCGCTCATAGCCCTTGTCCGTGCGCGATACCACCTTAAGGCGGCAGTCCTTCGTCCATCCGTCCCCGGACGCGCTCTCCGGGAAGCTCACAATTCCCTGGTAGGTCCCTCCGCCGGCGAGCACCAGCTCCCAGGAGGTCTCATTCCCCTCCTTATCCGCAGCCGTTGCGAGAACCTCGACAGTTTTCCCCGTATTACCTGTCATGCTTGCGGCGTTCTCCGCCCTGAGAAGGTACTTTCCGTCCTCCAGGGGATACGCATAAACCGCCGCCTCCCCATACTCGGCGATAAACCGTATGTACTTCTCGCTGGTGGTATCGATCTTCATCAGGCCGTCCAGAATATCCGACGGCCTTGTCAGCTGTTCATTGATCTCTGAGAGGCTGTAACGCTCCGCCAGCGTGCTGTGCCCCGAATACAGGTTCACCCCAAGGCCAAGCATGTCTCCCCCGATATCTGCCCCGATAGCCGCAAGTGTCGTGGGAAAGAGATCCATCGTCGTGTATTCGCGGTACTGGTCCGGTTTTTCATTCACCGCCGCGCCGTTCAGGATCAGGGTGTACACTTTCCTGTCCTTCTTCGCGACCTCGGACATATATCCGCTCTTCATCGACGGGTGATCCCCGGCGATGACTACCGTAGTATTCTCATAGAAGGGCTGCTCCTTAAGCCACCGGATGAACTCCGCGGCCTGCCGGTCGGTACACGCGATCGCGTTGTCGTACTGCCCGTCAAACGAATCGCCGCACAGCTCACAGTGATACCCGTCCGGATGGTGCGTGTCCACGGTGAGCATCGTAAGGTTGAACGGCTCGTCCCCCTCCGACAGCTCACTCAGCGTTTTCTTCGCGATTTCGAAGAGTTTTTCGTCCTCATATCCCCAGAAAACATTATAGTTTTCGGGGATATTTCCGGTCTCCAGCGCCCAGTGGTAATCCCACAGCTCATACCCGCCGTGGTTCTCCATGTACAGGGCCCGGCCGCCGAACTCCGCGTCGGATCCGATGAGGAACGCCTGCCGGTATCCTTCCTTCTCCAGAATATCTCCGAGCGCGGTGACGCCCGGGAAAAAACTCTCCTGGGAGTCCATCTTGTTGCCGTTTATCGATATCTTGAGCGGGAGCCCGCTGGTCTGGGCGAAGATCGCCGCCATCGTCCATCCCGACCCGTAGGCGGATATTGCACCGTTAAGGCGTCCCGATGACCCGGAAAAGCTCTCATTCCCCTCCTCATACGCAAGAGCCGTCAGCTCCGGGATCCGGCTGACCTCATTGAAGCCGCCGTCCTCCAGTGAGGCGTAGGTGATTTCCATGGACTCAAGATAGAGATAGACCAGGTTCCTCTTCTTCTCCGGAAAAGTGATCCTCACATCCGCGGGATCCACATAGCTGCTCCCGACAAGGTCCGACTCCTTTCCCAGGCTTCCGAGCCATGTGCCGATATGGATAAACCTGGCCCCGGCGGCAAGGCCTGCGGCGAGCAGGACGGCCCCTGCCGCAAGCACCGCCTGCGCAAAACGCCTTCTCACCGCGGCATTTTTCAGCGCGAAGTACCCGATGCACACTGCGGAAGTAATGATCACGCAGGGAACGACACTGCCCTTAAGATATCCCTTCACCATCGCCCCGCCGGTTCCGGTGAGCGTACTCATCTGGAAGAGGAACTCCTCCATCGTGAGCTCCGCCCAGTTGGAGGTCATCCATCTCACCGAGAGCGAGAGAAGCAGGCCAAAAGCAAAAAAGGCAAGTATGAGCACAAGCCTTCCCCACCCGGCAGCACTGCCGGGTGTGCCGGCACCGCTCAGCTTTTTTTCTCCCTGTCTCCGAATTTCCTGCTGCTTCATTGAATTCCTTTACTGCTCATGCAAAAACTCCGTATCCGCCGCCCCGGCGGATACATCCGTTACCTCGCCGATCCACCGGAGATACTTCTCCTTAACCGCTCTTTCCCCGAGCTCCTCCAGCCTCTCCCGCTGCCCTCTCCGCATGCGTTCCTTTATTTCTTCCGAGGCAAGCACCTCATCCATCAGCGAGGCGGTAAGCTCCGGATCCTTTTTCCGGAGAAGAATTCCTCCGTCCCCCAGGGTTTCCCCCACCGCCGAGGAATCATACGCGATCACGGGGATCCCGAAAACAAAGGCCTCCGCAAGAGGGATGCAGAAGCCCTCGTGCCCGCTCATGCAAAGGAAGAGATCCGCGGTCCGGTAATAGCCGAGTATGTCCTCAAACGGCACGTGCCCGGTGAAGATCAGGTTTTTCACCCCGAGTTTTCCCGCATAGGCAAGCAGCCGCTTCTTGTAGCATCCTTCCCCGCTGCCGGCAAGGATCAGCCTGGAGCGGCTGTTGTACCTCTTCTGGTAGACGGCAAACGCGGCGATGACATCCTCCTGGCACTTGTTCGGAGCGATCCTCCCGACGAAAAGAACGTTCGTAAATCCGCCGTCCGTCATGCGCTCCACGACCGCTGCGGACGGCTCCCTCCCGTATTCCTCAAAGGGAATGAGTATCGGAATGACATCGACGGGGCACCTGTACCCAAGCCGGACAAGATCAGTCCGGTTGAACTCCGAGACCGCAATGCACCTTGAAGGCACATCCTTAAGCGCGGCGGTCTGCCTCAGCCCCTTTCCGCAGAGCCAGGCCGCATAAGCGGAATAAGGCGCGAAGCAACCGGGCGGCGTTATGTTGTGATAGACAAGGACCACCCTGCAGCTTAAGCCCTTAAGATCATCTGCCAGAGGCGTATAGATCGAGTGGTGGAAAAGAACAATGTCGTTCCCGCGGCAGGCCCTGCGGAACCGCCCTGTACTGTAGGGTTCCGGCCGGATTCCGAGCT
>OMSM01000074.1 GCA_900313745.1 uncultured Lachnospiraceae bacterium | reverse complement strand
GAGCCCGCGACGTACCGGGTGCCGCGCAGCTGGAGAGGAAGGAAAGCCCTGCTTATTCTGGATACGGAGAACCGGCAGACCGGCGCGGGGGAGGAGATGCTCCCGGACAGGCTGAGCTTCGGAGCATACGGCGCCCAGGTCTACAAGGCGTGCGCGCGGGAGGAAAACCATGGCAAATAAAGTGTTCAGTTTTGACCAGACGGATTCTTCCGGGGAGAGCATGCCCGGCAGCCGTGGAAAAGCAGGAAACTCCGGAGTTACCTATGTCACCTTTGATTCCGCGGCGCCCGCCTTTGACAGGACGCATCCGCTGATGATCCTCTCCGACAGGACCGGAAGGCTCTCGGGCGGCGTCGACGGCCATTTCGCAGGGCTCAGCGCGAGGTCCACCTTTGATTTCCCCGTCGGGAGAACGGTGGAGGCTGAGGACATACTCTCGGTGGACAGCCGCTTCGCCGACCTTCTCTTATGGATGAGGGAGCACCGCATCGCGGTGCATCTCTCCGGAACGAGAACCGGCGAGGGGTTCGCCGTGACCGGGATCCGGGAGGTGGAGGAGGACACCGGGGCCAAGCTTTCCGCTGCCGACGGCTTCCTGAGTTATGCGGTAAGCCGGCTTCTGGAGACCGCGCCGCCAACGGAGGCGGACGCGCTGCCGGAGGAGGAATCCGACAGCGACGAGATGAAGCTGACGAGCCTTCAGAGCATGTCGGACTATCTTGACTGCGCGAAGAACACGCTTCCGGCGAATATCCGCAGGTGGTGCCGAAGAAACCTCGCGGTCGCGCGCTCCGAGGAGGTCGGGGTGGAGGACCGCAGGCACGCCCAGCACGCGCTCTCGGTGATGCTCAACGTCCGCTGGAAGGATTCCAGGTTCGGCGGAATCGATCCGGTGAAGGCAAGGAGCATACTGGACGAAGAGCTCTACGGCATGGACAAGGTGAAACAAAGGATTATCGAGACGGTGATCCAGGTCAACCGGACCCACAAGCTTCCGGCGTACGGACTGCTTCTTGTCGGGCCGGCAGGGACAGGAAAATCCCAGATCGCATACGCGGTTGCGAGAATTCTGGGCCTCCCCTGGACTTCCCTGGACATGAGTTCCATACATGACGCGGAGCAGCTGACCGGGAGTTCGAGAGTCTACTCCAACGCCAGGCCCGGAAGCATCATGGATGCCTTCTCCCTGGCGGGGCAGTCCAATCTGGTGTTTATCATCAACGAGCTGGACAAGGCGGATTCCAGGACCGCCGCGGGCAATCCTGCGGACGCGCTCCTTACCCTTCTGGACAACCTGGGGTTTACCGATAATTACATGGAGTGCACGATCCCGACGGACGGAGTATACCCCATTGCCACCGCGAATGACCGGAGCAGGATAAGCGACCCGCTGCTCACGCGTTTTGCCGTGATCGACATCCCGGATTACACACCGGAGGAGAAGAAGATCATCTTCACGGACTACGCCCTGCCCAAAGTGCTAAGGCGGATCGGCTTAAGGCCGGAGGAGTGCCGGGTCACCGGGGAGGCGGCGGAAGAGGTGGTCCGGCGTTTCGAGGGAATCCCCGGGGTGAGGGACCTGGAGCAGGCGGCGGAGCGTCTCGCGGCGAACGCGATGTTCCGTATCGAGACGGAAGGAATATCAGACGTTACCTTCACGCCGGAAGCGGTGAGAGAACTTCTGTAGCATGGAAAAACCCCGGGAAATCCCGGGGTTTTTATGTTGGCTGAGATGAGGCGCATCGTCCGGACGATGCCCGGACGGGCGGAGAGCGGACGTTACTTCGCCTTCCGGCTGCTCTTTACCTTGGCCTTTTCCTTTACTTCGAGCATCTTCATCGCGCGGACCTTCTCCGGCAGGCCGAAGAGGGTGATGAAGCCCGCGGCATCCTTGTGGTCGTAGAGTTCGCCGGTGGTGAAGGAGGCGAGGCTCTCGTTGTACATGCTGTAGGGCGCCGTGGTGCCGGCCTTGATAATGTTGCCCTTGTAGAGGATGAGGTTTACGGTACCGGTGACGTATTCCTGGGTCTTCTCGAAGAAGGCCTGCTCCGCCTCGCGGAGAGGGGAGAACCACTTGCCCTCGTACACCAGGCTCGCGAAGTCGCCGGAGAGGCGCTTCTTGACCTCATAGGTCTTGCGGTCGAGGATGAGCTCCTCGAGCTGCTGGTGGGCGAAAAAGATGATGGTTTCGCCGGGGGTCTCGTAGACGCCGCGGCTCTTCATTCCGACGACGCGGTTCTCGACGATGTCGATGATGCCGATGCCGTTCTCGCCGCCGACCTTGTTAAGCTCGCGGATGATGTCGGAGAGCTTCATCTTCTTTCCGTTGACCGCCACCGGGAGGCCCTTCTCGAAGTCGATGGAGAGAGCGGTCTCCTTGTCGGGAGCTCTCTGGGGGGTCACGGAGGTCACGAGCATGTGGTCGTAATTGGGCTTGTTCGCGGGGTTCTCGAGCTCAAGTCCCTCGTGGGAGATGTGCCAGAGGTTGCGGTCGCGGCTGTAGCTGGAGTCGGTGGAGAAAGGAAGGTGGATGCCCTTGGACTCGCAGTAGGCGATCTCCGCCTCGCGGGAATCCATTTTCCAGTGAGGATCGCGCCACGCGGCGATGATGCGGATGTCGGGGGCGAGGGCCTTGATGCCCAGCTCGAAGCGGACCTGGTCGTTGCCCTTGCCGGTCGCGCCGTGGCAGATTGCTGCCGCCTTCTCTTTTCTTGCGATCTCCACAAGTTTTTTCGCGATTAACGGCCTTGCCATTGAGGTGCCAAGCAGATAGTCGTTCTCGTAAACGGCGTGGGCACGGATGCAGGGCGCGATGTATTCGTCGGCGAATTCGTCGATGACGTCCAGCTCGTATAGCTTGGATGCGCCGGAAGCTGCGGCTCTTTTGTCGAGATCCACGAGCTCGGACTCCTGGCCGAGGTTGACGCAGCACGCGACCACTTCGTAGTCATAGGTCTCCTTGAGCCAGGGGATGATCGCGGTGGTGTCCAGACCGCCGGAATAGGCAAGTACGACCTTTTCTTTCTTCTTTGCAGGCATGGGAAAGTCTCCTTTCGGAAGCTGCCGAATATGGTGTTCCGGGAATACCGGGAAAACCCTTCGTAAGCTTTGCATTAAATTACAACTTCAATGAATATACACCGCGGAAATAAAGTACGCAAGGGAAAAATTATACAGAAAAAGCGCATATGATTGTATAAATATTCAACATTGTGTATGCTGACCACTTGTTATGCTATCTATGGTATACTAAATTGGTTATGTTCATTCGCAGGCAGGATATAATTATGCCTGATCCGGAGGCGCAGGCAGCAGGAATTACGCGGCAGACCGGAACGGAGGAAGAATATGAGCTGGTTCTTTCGCAGAAAGAAGAAAACTGTTCAGGATCAGGAAGATCTTGATTATACGTCCTTAATCGGGGCTGATCCCGAGGGGAAGGGAAGCATCACGGAGAACGGGAGTGCCGCTTCCGGGCATCTCGCACCGGTAGAGCGGGTGAGTGACCTTGCGGAGGAGACCATCTCCGCGGAGATCATAAAGAGCGGGACGGGAGATCCCGCGGAGTTAAGGCGCAGGAACACCGCGACTTTAAAGAAGATGTCCAAGGCCGAGCTGGTGGACGTGATCTACACCATGGCCCAGAAGAACAAGCTGCTCCACGCGGAGAACGACCGCATGCAGAAGGAACTCTCCGAGCGCACTGTCCGGATGGACAGCGCGGGCAGCATCGCGGAGGCCTCGGTACAGATCAACCAGATACTTATGACCGCGCAGAATACGGCGGATGACTATGTGAAATCCGTCAGGGCGTCCGTGGAGGACCCCGCGCTGAGGGAGAAAATTATTCTCGAGACAATCAGCGAGGAGGAGAAGGAGAAGCTCCGCGCGGAGACGCTCGCCGCGGCGAACAAGGAAGCGGATGAAATCCGCAGGAAAGCCGGAAAAGATGCGGACAGCATCATCAAGAGCGCGGATGAGGAAGCCAAGCGGCTGAAGAAGAGCGCGGACGAGGAGGCGGAGAAAGTCCGCAGGCAGGCCGGCGATGAGGCGGCGAAGCTGAAGAACAAGGCCAGGGACGAGGCCGCCCGCTGCCGCCAGGCCGCGGAGGACGATGCAAGAAAGCTCCGCGTGGATTCGGAGAACCTTGCGAGACAGATCGCCCTTGAGGCGGAGGAGTCCGCAAGACAGGTCCGGCTGAATGCGGATTCCGAGACGGAACAGGTGAAATCCGAGGCGTTCAGGGCGCTCGAGGAAGCGAAGAACGAGGCGGAGAAGACCAGGGTCGAGGCGCTCAGCATAGCGAAGAGCGACGCTGCCAGGATCAGGGAGGAGGCCCAGGCGGAGGCCGAGGCGAGCAGGGCGGGCCTGCACGTGATCGAGGAGCAGACAAGGCTTGGCGCGCTGGAGAACGTCAGGGCGGAGGCCGAGGCGTTAAGGAGCCAGATCCTCGGAGACATCGAGGGAATGAAAGCCCAGGCGGAGAAGGAACTGTCCGAGGCAAGAACCAAGCACGAGAACGCCAAGAAGGAGCTCTCGTTCTTTAAGGCAAAGCAGGCGCAGATCGAGGAGGAGGAGAGCCAGAGAGAGGACCAGATGGCAAAAATGCAGCAGCTTCTTGCGGAAGCAAGGAAGGCTGCGAACCCCTATGAGGGCCTTTCTCCCGAGGAGTGCTTCAACGCGAAGCTCAAGGAGCTCGCAGCCATGGTCAGGGAGCACCCGGAGCTGTCCGGGCGCCTGCGCAGGAACTGAGTAAGAACAGCTACATGATCCGGCCGGAGTCTTTTTCCTCATACTTGACGTCGCAGTAGCGGCAGCGGTAGATCTGCCTTGCGCTGTCCGCGAGGTAGAAGATATGGGGAAGCTCCGATTCGGCTGTCGAAATACACCTGGGGTTGGAGCAGCGCATGACGTTGACGATCTCCTTCGGGAGCTCCAGGTGTTTTTTCTCGATAATTTCGCCGTTCTTGATGACGTTGACGGTGATGTTGCTGTCAATGAACGCGAGGACGTCCATGTTCAGGGTCTCCGGGTCGCACTCGGCCTTGAGAATATCCTTCTTACCCATGATCTCGCTGCGCGCGTTTTTGATGATCGCAACGGGAAACTCGGCGCGGTCGAGGCCGAGGTGATGATAGATCGACATGGCCTTGCCGGCCGGAATATGGTCGAGTACATAACCCTCTTCGATTTTTCCTACGTTAAGCATATCTTTTCCTTTCCTTTACTGTTCGGCCGAACGGCTTACGCATTAAGCGACGCCGGATCCATAAGAGTAAGAATGAGCGCCATGCGGACATAGACGCCGTACTTTACCTGGCGGAAATAGGCCGCCCTGGGATCGTCATCCACTTCGGGGGCGATTTCATTGACCCTGGGCAGCGGGTGAAGGATGTACATGTCGCTCTTTGCGAGGGAGAGCTTATTCCGGTCAAGGATGTAGTAATCCTTCAGCCGGACGTAATCCTCTTCATTGAAGAAACGCTCCTTCTGCACTCTGGTCATGTAGAGGAAATCGAGGCGGTCCAGCGCGTCCTCCAGCCTGGTGACCTCTTCGTAGGGAATGCCCAGGTCGTTAAGCGCGTCCGTCACGTAGTCCGGTACCCTGAGCTCGGGCGGGGAGATGAAGACAAAGCGGATATTCTCATAGCGTGACATCGCGGAGATCAGCGAGTGGACCGTCCGCCCGAATTTCAGGTCTCCGCAGAGCCCGATCACGTAATTGTCCAGCCTGCCCTTGAGCGACCTTATGGTGAGCATGTCGGTCAGCGTCTGCGTCGGGTGCTGGTGGCCGCCGTCACCGGCGTTGATGACCGGTATGGAGGAGTAGCGGGCAGCGACCATCGCCGCGCCTTCCTTGGGGTGACGTATCGCGGCGATGTCCGCGAAGCAGGAGATCACGCGAATGGTGTCCGCCACGGTCTCTCCCTTGGCGGCAGAGGAGCTCTGGGCGTCGGCAAAACCCATGGTCCGGCCGCCGAGGTTGAGCATTGCGGTCTCGATGGAGAGCCTGGTGCGGGTACTTGGCTCATAGAAGAGCGTGGCAAGTTTCTTTCCTTCCATTGCGTGGCTGTAGGTGTCAGGGTGTTTCCCGATGTCGTCCGCCAGGTCGAAGAGGGTGTTCAGCTCCTCGGTGGTGAAGTCCTGCGGGGTAAGAAGATGACGCATAGATACTCCTTTTCCGCCCGGGATACGGGCTATAGATAAAAAGAGCGATGATAGAAATAATCATCGCTCAGAATAAACAATATCCTTACTGTCCAGGAAACGTCTCACGGTCTGGTCCCACGCGCTCTCCGCGCTGCGGTCCAGGGTGAATGCGGAATAACTGACGCCGGTGATGAGACTCGCGGCTCCCTCCTCATAATTCACGTTAATCAGCAGGGCGCTGACGATGCTTTTATCGGCGATGGAGGACAAATACTCCGGCTTAAGGGAGAGGACGAACCGGAAGGACACGGGTGCCCTGCGCCCGCGGATCAGTTCATGGAAGTAAGGCCTTGCACTCTGCCAGGTGATATACTCAAAGCCGTTCTTCTCCCGCTCCTCCCACTCCTCGGAGGTGAAGAAATCACGATTAACCCGGCCGTCCATCGTCCAGGTGGCTTCTGTTCTGACTTTCGCCTCGGTGAGGAGGAAGGAGTCAAAACACTCGGAGGAGAGAAGTTTGCCCATAAATGGGCCAAGTTTTGTGATTTCCAGCTTGATCAAGAAAACTCCCCGGCCCCCGGAGCGCTCTTTCCCCCGGCTGTTCCGGGAGAGCCTCAGGGACCTGCGGTTATATGACGATTATGGCCGCGGGTTACATGAAGCGCACGGAAGCCGCACTCTTAAGGAAGAACACGGCCAGCGCGAGATGAATAATAAGGAACAGCGGGACTAGGATGACGAATTTGGGCTTTCTGATCTTATGCCGGAAAACCAGCATTCCCAGAAGTGCTCCCGCGGAACCTCCGACGAGGGCAAGCGTCAGAAGCGCAGCTTCGGAAATGCGGTACTCGTGACGGATGGCCTTAAGCTTGTCAATGCCGTATGCCGCAAATGAGACCAGGTTGATCAGGGCGAGCCAGCCGGCGGGAAGCAACATGGATTCCTTCAATTCTTCTGATTCTCCTTCATCCTTTGTATCTTCCGGACGTAAGGCCGGATGCGGTGAACGGCATACGGCGGGCAGACCGGAAAGTCCTCTCGGTATTATATAGACAGAGCAGGGTTTGCGCAAGAGAGGAAGGAGAGCAGCGGCGAGTCGGGATCAGGGGGCTGTTCCGGAGCGGAACAGCTTCCGCGGCCCGTCCGGCGTAAGGCAAAATGACTAATATACATCGAATATGCATGTTTCATGCATTAAATTTGCATAATTATGGAAGAAGATAAATTTGGTGTTGAATAATATACATATTAGTTGTATATTATTCGAGACGTTATCCGGACACAGACAGACATGTCTCCGGAATCAGGAATTTATTGAACGGAGGCCGCAATGGTCAGAGCGGGAATCATAGGCGCCACGGGGTATGCCGGGGCGGAAATCATCAGGATACTTGCAGTTCATCCCGAAGCGGAGCTTTGTTTTGCGGGGAGCAGAAGCTACACCGGAAAGACGGTGGGAAGCATCTACGGCAATCTCCTCGGAAAATGCGATCTTAAGCTTATTGACGACGATTCCGAGGGATTAAGGGACAGAATACTGGATCTCGCCGACGGGGTGGACGTCATATTTACCGCCACGCCGCAGGGCGCGCTGGCGGGTTTTATTTCCGAAGAGCTCCTGGAGAAGGTGAAGATCATTGATCTCTCCGCGGACTTCCGTCTGAAGGACGTCAGCGTGTACGAACACTGGTACGGGATAGAGCACAAGGCGCCGGAGCTTATTTCCGGGGCGGTCTACGGACTTCCGGAGATCAACAGGGAGAGCATACGGAGCACCAGGCTCCTTGCCAATCCCGGGTGTTATACCACCTGCTCCATCCTGACGGCTTATCCTCTGGTGAAGGAGGGACTGATCGATCCCGATACGCTTATTATCGACGCCCTCTCCGGGGTGTCCGGCGCGGGAAGGGGAGCGAAGGTCGCGAACCTTTTCTGTGAGGTCAATGAGAACGCGAAGGCTTATGGCGTCGCGAATCACCGGCATACGCCGGAGATCGAGGAGCAGCTGGGATATGCGGCCGGAAGGAAGCTTACGCTGCAGTTTACGCCGCATCTGGTTCCGATGAACCGGGGCATACTTGTGACGGAATATGCTTCACTGGCAAAAGGAGCGGACGGTTCCGTTCCGTCCACGAAGGACCTTATCGCGGTCTATGAGAAGTATTACGGGAAGGAGCCGTTTATCCGGGTCCTCCCCGAGGGAAGCGTCGCGGAGACGAGGTTCGTGGAGGGCAGCAATCTGGT
>OMSM01000298.1 GCA_900313745.1 uncultured Lachnospiraceae bacterium | reverse complement strand
TGGGCCTTCTCCAGGATATCGATAATCTCGTCAAGCCTCTCCTCCAGGCCTGCGTCCGGGCGGATGATGAGGGAATACGACGCCCCCTCCATCCACTTGGCGAGGTCGCTGTCCTGGAAGACCATTCCGTAAAACTCACCTTCGATCATGCCGGCCGCGATGCGGAAATTGTCGATGGCGTGGCTCTTCTCTATCCCCGGGATCCTGTCGTTGAGAATCTGCTCCTGATAGGGGATCACTGTGTCTATAACCAGGTTCTGGCGCGCGGACCAGAAGGGGTCGTCCACTTTGATCCTGCGCAGTTCGATTTCACTCATAAAATACCTCCGCAAGTTGATTCACACTGCATGTTATCCGGCCCGGTGTCTGTGATCCGGACGATACAAATATTGTATATGCGCCTCGCAAAACGTGACAAGAGCCGTGCCGATAATCGTGCAGACTGCTGCCGCTCCCCACACCGCCGGGCCGGACAGCGCGATGTGGCTTTTCACCATGTAAAGCCACTCCGCGACAGCGGCATGGACGAGATAAACCGCGTAGGAGTGCCTGTCGAGAAGGGTTAGTGCCCTGAAGACAAGCGAGTGCTCATTCCTCACCGAAAAGGGAAGCGTGATAAGCACGATGAGCCCGAACCCCCAGGACACCAGTGTAAAGTGCCCTGTACTCCCAAAGAGGACGAGCAGCAGCGCAGCCCCCGCGGCTGCTGTCCCTGCATAGGCCGCGGCCTGCCTTATGCTCCCCGCATGTTCCGTCCTGATCCTGCCTTCCCCCGGAGATTCCGCGATCTCCCGGATGAGCGCTCCCAGGGCGAAGTAGTGCAGATAGAGGAAACACATGAAGGTTCCGGAGACGGAAAACCGCTCCCGGAAGCCTGCGAGGAGAAGGAGCGCGATATAGAGGCCTGCCGCCCTCTGCACCCTCCGTTTTCTCTCCCTTCCGTACACGCCCGGATTTCCTGTATCCCCGCTTTCTTCCGCAGTCCCGGTCTTCCTTCCCCCGCAGATCCACCGCAGGGCAAACGGCGCAAGCAGCGAGGAGGCGACGAACAGGCTCACCGTCCACGTCGCGCCGAGGTTTCCCCAGAAATTGTCCGGCGCAGGTATGACGGCATTGGTGAGAAAGATGTAGCGGAGCCAGTAAAGATGCCCGGGATCCGGCGGCACATCGCGGAGGATGAAGGTGTGCACTGCAGCCTGCGCGGCCATCACGAGATAGTACATCGGAAGGAGGCGGCGAAGCCTCTTTCCGGCAAACCTTACGTAAGTCTCCGGACTAAGGCGGTCCTCCCGGAATGCGCCCTCCCCCGAAAGAAGAAACCCGCTGAGGATGAAAAAAAGATAGACGCCCGAAGCGCCTGTATTGGCGATTCGGGCAGCTATCCCTGAAGCGCCGGATACCGGCGCAATATGACAGACAAAAATGCCGATGCAGGCTAATACCCGCAGAATGCTGATGCTGTCAAACCTTCTTTTCATCCGTCCAGATCAGAGTTTCCCGATGCTCTGCATCAGGAAAATGAACATCCGCTGATAAGTCTCGGGGGTGTAGTGCAGCTCGTCGATCATTCCGTAGCCGGTCTGCTTCATGTAGCTGTTCAGGTCGATGCGGCCTACACCCGCGCTCAGCTGGCCGTTCACATAGGTATTGAAATGGTCGATGATATCGTTGTCCTTCTCCCAGATATGGCCGTACATCGGGCCGACGGTGGCATAGTACGTCACCGCCCCCTGGGCCGCCCAGCGGGAAGCGCAGCGGTTGATCGCCTGGGAATAGCCCCAGCCGTGCTCCAGGTCGTTGACGCCGTAGTTGATCACGACGATGGATCCGGGAGTGATTAAGGAGTTGATCTTCTCCTGCTGCTCCTCGGATTCAAAATGCTCAAGCCTTCCCCCGTAGATGTAGACAAACGCCACATTAGGGAACTGGCCCACCGCGTTGTACATCTGGCCCGTGCGGGAGTCACCGACAAAAATGACGTTGCCGCCGCTCTTTGCCGCCGCCTCCTGTGCTGCCGCAAGCTGGGCCGCCCTTGCCGCGGCTTCCGCGGCTGCTGCCTGCTGGGCCGCGAGTTCCTGCTCCGCTTTTGCCTGAGCCGCCGCCTGCCGGGCTGCCTCCTGTTCGGCCGCAGCCTGCGCTGCCGCAGCCTGCGCCGCTGCTGCCCGCGCCGCTGCGAGCTGCTCCGGGGACACACCCATGTTCCTCATGACGATCGCCGCCTGGTTTGCGAATGCCGTCTTCTGCTCATCCGTGGTCGGGACGACAGTCATGGTCCCGCCGAGGATGTAGCCGAAGGAGGCGGAGTTGAACACGACCTGGAAATAGCCGTTGTCCGTAATTCCGCATCCTACAATGACGCCGCCTGTGTGAAGCGTCCCGAGAGGCGCCGCGCCGGCCTCGGGCTCCGAGAGAATCTCCACGTCCCTCACAGTCTGAAGTGCGTTATAGAAGTCCGCCACATTGTGGTTTCCCGCCACAGGCGCAGCATGCACGCGCATCGCTCCGCAGAAGAACACCATAATCAGCACTGCAAATACGGCAGCTGCCGCGGACGGAATTCCCGCCCATTGTTTTTCATTCCTGCTCATATACTCCCTCCTTTATTTCCGCGAGTCGCCTCTCGGCGTTCTCCGCGATGATCTCTCCGTTCCGCACCCAGCTGATGTATCTGCCGTCCCCGCGCCGGTCCGGCAGCTCCGGGTACATTTTCTTCAGGTCCTTCCCGATGTAATCGGTGAATTTGATGCTCCCCCCGTAATTCAGGTGCGTATCGTCGTTGAAATCCTCCTCCCAGACGATTCCGATCTCCCTGTCGAGCCAGTTGTAATTGCAGAAGGGAACTCCCTCCTCCTCCGCAATCCGCTCCAGACGGTTGTAGATCATCTGGTCCTCCTCCAGGATCCGGTACGGTGTGACGATGAAGTACAGCGCAATACCCTCGTCCCTGGCAAGCTGGATCAGTTTTCTAAGGTACTCCTCGGCCTTCTTCCCGAGGCTTCCGAAATCCTCGGTCGGCGGCGCGGGCCTCTCCTGCACCACCGTATGGAATCCGGCCTTATAGCCCTTGAAATTCCGCAGGTCGCCTCCCATATGGAAGACCGCCCGGAAATCCTCCTCCGAGAGGTCGTTCCAGCGCGAGTGATACACCCCGAAAGCCGGGAAAAAGTCCTTCAGCCGGTCCTCCTCCGCGGAAGCACGGAGCATGGCGAGCTTGTTCGGGGAGAAGCGCATGCCGAAGATGTTCTGCTCCATGAAGCGGTAATAATAGTCATCCATACAATATCTGGCAATGGAGTACAGCTCATACACCGCGGCCTTCGGCTTCTGGTATTTTAAGAACTCCTTAAAGCAGTAGTAGGTCTCCCACGCGGTCTGTTCGGCACCGCTGTAGTCGTAGCCTGCTATCCCGTAATCCGCGTACAGCTGGGCAGGATTGATATTGAAATGCACATGGCTCGACCCCAGGAAGACGACATCCACCGTATTCCTGGGCTGGTAATACAGAGCCCGCGCCTGGTCTATCCCGTCGTCGCTTTTTACGCAGAGAAGCCGGTCCAGACCGGTGAACACAAGCACCGTGATCAGGATAAAGGTAACCCGGATTAGAAAACGCTTAACCATCAATTCTGACCAGTTTTACTCCGTGAGGTGCCACAGCGGCGGTCACAGGCATATCTGCATTAAGGATTTCACCGCTCCAGAGATCCCTGAGCGTAAGGCCGTGAAACCCGTCTGTACTGCTGCGGCCGATATACTCCGGCCGGATCTCCATTTCCGCGGCCTCGTCCGAGAGATTGAACACCGCGGCATACCTTGTACCGGTCTCCGGATCCAGGCTCATCCACACCGCGTGGGCGTCATCGCGCTCCATCTGGCGGCCCATGCCCGCCAGCTCGTTCATGTGCAGCACCTCTTTGTTGGTGATCATCGCCAGAGTCTCCGCGTCATACCGCGGCATGTCGCCGCCAAGCATAAGAGGTGACCCGAAGATGCACCACAGGGTGAGCATAGTGCGCTGCTCGTCCCTGGT
>OMSM01000103.1 GCA_900313745.1 uncultured Lachnospiraceae bacterium | reverse complement strand
GTCTTTTCCGCTTCCTTCGCGGCGGCGATGGCCGCGTTCATGTCGGCGAACACGCCGTGAAGACCGAGTGAGGGCTCCGCGATCCGCATTTTAGCCAGGACTTCCTTCACAATTTCCTGGATCAACGCTTCACTGACTGCCATATTCATACCTCTCGCTGAGGCAAGCCCGTGTATGCGGGTCTGCCGGTTCTTACTTTCCCAGCTGCTCCAGTACGCGGCGGGTGATCTCGGCGATCACCTCGGGGCTCGCCTCCCTGGGCTCGGAGCTCACGCTGCCGTGGATGAGGCGCTCGGGAAGCCCGGGCACCTTGTCGGCCTGGCCGCAGCTTCCGCCGCAGTTGTGGCAGTTGATTCCGTCCTTGTTCAGGCAGAGATTCGCGGGATGTTTGCCCGGAAGGCCCATCTGGCGGCGGATCTGGTAGAGCTTCTGCACCGTCGCCTCGTCGAACTCCTTGGGGCCGCCCAGCATGCGGGACTGATAGAGAAGCTGTGCGTAGAACTCCACGGACTCCATCTTCATATACGCGTTTAAGAGATCGGGGCCCCAGGTCAGGGCGCCGTGGCTCTCCAGAAGAACCGCGTCGTAATAGGGGAGGTATTTCTCCACGTTGTCCGGGATCTCATTGGTGGAAGGGGTGCCGTACTCCGCGATCGGGACGCAGCCTAAGGCGATGACCGCCTCGGGCATGATCGGCTGGGTCAGCGGAATGCCCGCGATGGCAAAACTTGTGGCATACACGGGGTGCGCGTGGACCACCGATCCGACGTCGGGACGCTTCTGGTAAACGCGCATATGCATCTTGATCTCGGAGGAGGGTCTGAAGCCCTTGTTCGCCTGGATCACATTGCCGTTCTGGTCCACCTTGCAGATGTACTCGGGAGTCATGAAGCCCTTGGAAACCCCGGTAGGGGTGCAGAGGAATTCGTGATCGTTCAGCTTCACCGAAATATTGCCGTCGTTGGACGCGACCATATTGCGGTTGTAGATCCTCTTCCCGATGTCACAGATTTGTTTCTTGATTTCGTATTCGTTTACCATTACTTCCTCCTGCCGGGTCATGATCTGACCGTTTTGTTGCGATTGATGCCATTATAAAAATAAATTCCACATAATTCAACATTATATGATGTTGTTTTATGTTGATTTCTCTTTATCCGCCGATGACACAGGGAACAGAGCAGCTCTGCTCCACCGTCCTTTTAAGCATCTCCATGTGCTCCGCCGTCGGAGGGACAATGTCCTTAAGGGTGTACTCCCTTCCCAGTCCCTCATATTTGTCGAGACCAAGCCGGTGATACGGAAGCAGATGAATCCTCGCGACGGCGGGGAGGCTTCCGGCAAACCTTGCGATGTCCCGGATTTCCTCCGGGGTATCATTGAAGGTCGGAATCACCGGGACTCTCACCGAGAGCTCCGTGAGTCCGGAAGCCGAGATCTTCCGGGCGTTCTCCAGAATCCGTTCGTTCGGCACCGTAGTAAATTCCCTGTGCTTCGCGGAATTCGTATGCTTGATATCCATGAGATACTGGTCCAGCCAGGGGAGTATTCCCTCGATAACGCCGAAGTCCGTACAAGCCGTGGACTCCAGGGCGGTGCTGATACCCGCCTCCTTCGCTGCTCTCAGGAGATCCCGTGCAAAGGCCGGCTGGGCAAGGCTTTCCCCTCCGGACAAAGTCAGGCCTCCGCCTCCGGACCTGCGGTAATAATCCCTGTCCTTCAGCACGGTCTCCATGACCTCTGCCACCGTTACATCCCGGCCGATCACCTTCTCCGCGCCGTTGACAACCATCTTCTCGATGTCCGCGCGCTGGGACTCCGGGTTGCAGCACCACCTGCACCTCAGGAAGCATCCCTTAAGGAACACAATGGTGCGGATGCCGTATCCGTCGTGGATGGAATACCGCTGAATATCAAATATTCTCCCTGTAGTCTGCAAAAATTCTTCTGCCATGAGAAATTAGTCGTCCGGCCATCTGCATCGGCCGGACCGGGCCTTTGCGAGCGGCCGGCACTTAGGTGCCGTATTCCGGCACCTTATGTGCCGCTGCCAGCGAGAAAGAGCGGGAGCGTGCCCGACCGGCCGATGCAGATGGCCGGAAGAACATACTGCTCAGCGCGCGTCTACCTGTTCAGTTCTGCTTATGATATCGTCCTGCAGCGACCTGGACAGCGTCGTGAACAGCGCGCTGTACCCTGCGACGCGCACAACCAGGTGCTGGTAGCGCTCCGGGTGCTCCTGCGCGTCGAGAAGAGTTTTCCTGTCCACCACATTGAACTGCATGTGCATGCCCTTCTGGTCGAAGAACGCGCGGATCAGCGCGATGAAGCTGTCCAGCCCTCCCGCGCCTGCCAGTGCGGAGGGGTGGAATTTCATGTTGAACAGAGTCCCGTTGGAGGCGATCCCGTGATCGAGCCTCGCCACGGAGTTGCACGCCGCGGTGGGGCCGTTGACGTCCGTGCCAGCGAACGGCGACACGCCGTCCGCCACCGGCTGGTGCGCGAGCCTGCCGTCCGGGGTCGCCCCGGTCTGGGCGCCGAGCGGCACGTTTGCGGAAACCGGGTAAAGCCCCGCCTGGAACTGCCCGCCGCGGGGATTGCGATAGTTTTCCAGAGGCCTCGTATAGAGATACGCCCCCTCGCGGGCATATTCGTCCACCTCGGGATCGTCATTTCCGAACTTGGGCAGGTCGAGGATCATCTGCCGGATCTCGCCGAACCTTCTCTGCTCCTCGGGAGTCAGCGGGTTCTTAAGTATCCGCGCCGCCTCTTTCGCAATCTCCGCCTCGTCCGGGTTTTCTCCCCGTGCATGCGCGGACCGTACAGACTCGGTGACGAGCTCCGCGACCGAAGAAGCGTCCAGACCCTGTCCGTAGTTGTATTTCAGGCACTTCTTCAGCTCCGCCATGGTAACCTTCCGGTCCCTGAAGACCAGCCTGTCCACCGCGTAAAGCGCGTTGCCGACGTTGGCGACGCCGAAGCCCTGGGGGCCGGTGAAGTTGTAGTGCGCCCCGCCCTCCTCGACGGTCAGCCCGTTCTCCATGCAGTCGTCCACCATGCAGGACTCGAACGGGTTCGGGCAGAGCGCGGCATGCGCCATGTCGATGGCGTTGTCCGCGTTGACGAGCAGCGAGATGTTGTACTCCATCTGCTCCTTGTAGGCACGGAAAAACTCCTCATACGAGGACATCTCCTCCACCTCGCCGGTGGCTCCGGAAATCTGCTCGCCGAGATCCTTCCCGTTGGAGAAAACCAGTTCCAGCGGGCGGCACATGTTGAAGAACGCCGCGTCGTGCCAGCCGTCCGTCTTTCCCGGCGCCTGGGGCTCGACACAGCCGATGATGCAGTAATTCCTCGCCTCCGCAAGGCTTAGCCCGCGGTTCATCAGTGACGGGATGATCACCTCGTCGTTGTAGTACGCGGGAAGGCCTATTCCGGTTCTGGTAAGCTCCGCCGCGCGGACCAGCAGCTCGTGGGGCGAGCCGTTCCAGACGCGGATCGAGAGCGACGGCATAGGAAGGAAGACGTGCTTGGACGCCGTGATGCACATGAACGACAGGTCGTTGGTCGCGTCCCGCCCGTTGACGTCCTGTCCCCCGACGATCAGGTTCTGGAACAGGGAATAACCGGCAAAACCCTTGGCGGAATCCTTGTCCCTGCATTTGTTGAGGTCGTTAAGCTTCACCCAGATGCAGTCGATCAGCTCCTGCGCGGACTCGTGGGTGATCTTGCCGCGGTCCAGATCAGTTTTGAAATAGGGGTACATGTACTGGTCGAAGCGGCCGGGCGAGATGGAATGCCCGCTGGACTCGACCTGCATGAGCTGCTGCACCCACCAGAAATTCTGGCAGGCCTCCCAGAAGGTGCGGGCCCCGCGCTCCGGAGCCCCGGTGCAGTTCTCCGCGATGATGAGAAGCTCCTTTTTCCTCGCCGGGTCGGTCTCCTTCTCCGCCATCTCCCCTGCCAGTGCAGCATATCTTGCGGCGTAATCGATGACGGCCTGGCAGTCGATGATAACCGCCTTGTAGAATGTGGATTTTCTTGCGTAATCCGCGTCTCCCGGCATCACCTTCGAAAGCCTCGCCGCCGCCTCGTCGCGGATTCCGCCGAAGCC
>OMSM01000073.1 GCA_900313745.1 uncultured Lachnospiraceae bacterium | reverse complement strand
GGCCGGTTTTGCCGGGGAGCTCCTGAATACAGTACCTAAGCCTGATGGGTTAAGCCTGGAGAAACCAGAGGCCGCAGGTCCTTCGTCAGGGCCCGTGCTGGGAGCAGATGCTGTGCCGTCAGCAGGCGTAGTCTCACAAGAAAGCTCTGCTCCTTCTCCGGAGAATCCGGGCATGGCAGCGGCGGGACCGGATACTCCGTCAGCAGCAGACTCTTCCGCAGGTTCCGCCCTGGCGGATCCGCCGCCCGGAACCCCGGACAGCGCTATTCCCTATCTCTCCACCCGCTATTACATTACTCATCTGCCGGAGCGGCTGCGTGAGGATTTTGACCGCCTGTATACCGCCGCGGCAGCCTTTGAAACGAGCTGCAAGCTGCCGGTGCGGATTTCCGGCGCGGACGCGGAGCTCCTGATGATGGTGCTGCTTTATGACTGTCCGGAGATGTTCCAGATTTCCCGGAACGCAGAGTACCAGATCTGGACGGTGAACGGCGAGGTGGCCGAGATCGAGATTCCCTACTCGATGCCCCTTTCGCTTTACGAGAAGAAGCTTGAGCAGTGCGAGGGTCTCATCCGGAGCATCGGAGAGGAGCTTCAGGGCCTGAGCGATGCGGAAAAGGAGCGGAGAGTTTATGATATTCTCGCCGGTACCGTGAGCTACGAAACGGAGAAGGAGGACGACGGCACCGCTTACGGCGCGCTGATAAGGCACCGGGCGAAATGCGACGGAATAAGCCTTGCGATGAAGTGGCTCATGGACAGCTTCGGCATTCCTTCGCTGGTGCTCTCCGGCAGGGAGGCAGGGGATCCCAGGGGACATGCATGGAACAGCATCATGATCAACGGAAAATACCGGGATGTGGATGTGACGAACGACACGAGGGAAGAGGGCAAACTCATGAACCTCTACGGGGCATACAACATCGACCGCTCCTGGATTGCCTCCATCTATCCGCTCACCGGTGTGATTGCCGATCACTTTGACGTTCCGCCTTCCGGTGGGATGGAGGAGAGCTTCCATGTCCTGGACGGCTCGTTTGTCCCTGCGGGGACAGATGCCGCCGATGCGTCCTTTGCGCTGTTTGACCGCGCTTATGCGGAGGGCGGACTTGCCAGGCTGCAGTTTGAGGCGGAAGAAGATTACAGGAGTTTTCTGGAAAGTTTTGAAGAGAATACGCAGAACTGGTTTCAGACGAACGTTCTTGGCGGCTCGGTGCTGCTGAACAGCCTGGATGCGTTCAGGACAGTGGCAGTTCAGGTAGAATTTGACGGACAGGAAGACACTTAAGGATTAAGGAGGTAAAGATATGGCAAAGGTATTACTGCTGAACGGCAGCCCGCATCCGAAGGGCTGCACGGCGACCGCGCTGGAAGAAATGATCAGGGTTTTTGAGGAAGAGGGCGTGGAGACCGAGCTGATCCAGGTGGGCGTCAAGGATATCCGCGGCTGCATCTCCTGCGGAAACTGCGGCAAAACGGGAAAGTGCGTCTTCGATGACCTGGTCAACGAAGTTGCTGTCAAGTTCGAGGCGGCAGACGGACTGGTGGTCGGGAGCCCCGTGTATTACGGCTCGCCCAACGGAACGATCCTGTCATTTATGGACCGGCTTTTCTACAGCACCAGCTTCTCAAAGCACATGAAGGTCGGCGCCGCGGTCGTAAGCTGCAGAAGAGGCGGAAACACCGCGAGCTTTGACGTGCTCAACAAGTATTTCACGATCAGCGGAATGCCGGTGGCCTCTAGTACCTACTGGAATCAGGTGCACGGTTTCACCGCGGAGGACGTGAAGAAGGATCTCGAGGGGCTGCAGACCATGCGCAACCTCGCGGGAAACATGGCGTTCCTCATCAGGGCGATCGCGGACGCGAAAGAGAAATACGGGCTTCCCGCGGTAGAGAGCGGCTCCTTCACCAGCTTCCCGGACGGCAAGTAAAAAGGTGCCAGGGGACGGTTCTGTGGCTTATTGTCAGAATACTTACCACAGAACCGTCCCCTGGCACCATCCTTACGCGATCCTGCTGTTAAACCATTTCTTCTTTATCCACATCCATGTGACGACGCTTCCGCGGAAGAGCTCATCAACCGAAGCTGCGATCCAGATCCCGATGACGCCGAGCCCGAAGAGCTGGGTGTTGATATAGCCCAGGCCTGCCTGGAAGACCCACATGGAGCAGTTGGCGATAATCATCGGCCAGAACACGTAGCCTGCGCTGCGCAGCCCGAAACTGAAGGTATGGTTCAAAGACCTTGCGAGGCAGGTGATGATGTCTACCATCAGCAGCCCGCGGGCGATGGCGATGATCTCCGCCGAATCCGTGAATATTCCGATAATCTGCGGAGCGAAGAGCCAGAAGAGCGTCGCGAAGACCGCATTGCAGCCGACGACATACTTCCACGCGCGCTTCACGTAATTCCAGGCGCCCTCGCGGTCGCCGGATCCGATCATATGCCCTGCGATGATCTGGGAGGCCTGCCCGAAGGCGTTGCCGGGATACCAGGCGTAGGAATTGATGGTCTGGGTGTAAACCTTGGCGGAGAGGTTGGAAGCCGGGAGCATGGTGATGTACCTTGTGGTCAGCACCTGGATGGTGGTGTAGGAAATTCCTTCCATTCCGGACATGAATCCCAGGCTAAGGAACTGCCGGATCAGCTTCCAGTCAAAACTGATGAGTTCCTTCGCGCGTACTGCCCATTCCTCACGCTGCATCAGGAAGACCAGGATCACGAGGCCGATGGTCTCGCTGATGAGGCGGATCGTCGCGATGCCGGCGACGTTACGCACCGGGAAGATACCGCCGAGCACGAGGAGCGATCCGGCGGCATTGAGGATGTTGGTGAGAAGAATGACCAGCATGGAGATCTGGGCTTTTCCGCGGCAGCGGAAGTGCGCGGAAATCACGGTCGAGACCGCCTGAAGTCCGCAGGCAAGACTGACGATTCTCAAGTAGATGACCGCATCGGAAACAAGCATTTCCTCGAGGCCCATCCCCCGCATGATGAGGCCGGCCGCCGCGGAGAGCAGTGCGCCGATGATCATGCCGCCGATGAAGCCAAGGGATATGCTGTTGGCGGTAACCTTTCTCGTCGTACTATCGTTGCCCGCACCGAGGTTCTGGTTGACCACCACGGCGGTTCCGGAGGCCAGCATTGTCGCAGCCATGGTGAAAATGTTGATCACCTGGTTGGCCACGCCGACGGACGCGGAGGCGTTGTCGGAGATGCGGCTGAGCATGAAGGTGTTCACCGTGCCCATCAGGCTGCGGAGAACCTGCTCGAAGAAAATCGGAACGGCCAGACTCCACATTGTCAGTTTCGCTTTTTCTGTCTTGCCCGAAGAAGTCATGATTGGTCACTCCTCGCATAAGGGGGATTGATGCAGTGCCTCATCAATGCCGTCTGTGCGGCGATGGTCACTCCACCGCATTAGCGAATATAAACTAATCATATCAGTGGTATTAGCAGATAACAATTACACATTTATTGTAAACTGATCTTATCGCGAATAAAATGTTAGACAGATGATATTTCATCAGTAATTTGACGAAATTATAATTGGCCAGTTGCGGAGTGTGGGTGCGGGCAGGCCCAAAGCATTTCCCGCGGCCAGGATTCTCATCGGACAACAGGCCGGACAGATACGGAAAAGGGGGTACCACAGCATGATTTACAGCGATTTCAAAGGACTTAAGCTGTCGAGGCTCGGCTTCGGCTGCATGCGCTTTGCAACCGATCCGGACACGGGGGAGATCATCCAGGAGAAGGTCAATTCCATGTTCGATGCCGCGATCGCCGCGGGCGTCAACTATTTCGACACCGCGTACCCGTATCTGGGCGGCAATTCGGAGATCGCAATGGCCAAAGCCCTGGAGAAATATCCCAGGGAGAGCTATTATCTTGCGGACAAATTCCCGGG
>OMSM01000324.1 GCA_900313745.1 uncultured Lachnospiraceae bacterium | reverse complement strand
CGGTATCGCCCTGATGGCGGTCTGTGCATGGCTCGGCGAGGTCGGAAAGAACAACAAGATGTTCTACTTCCCGATGGCCTTCATGCTTTGCGCGACGATCTGCCAGCTCATCATCACCGTGTTCAAGAAGTTCTCCGCGATCGGCAATTACGCGGCAAATCACGCGGACGCGGCAGCGATGGCCAAGGATCCGCTCTGGGGACACTACTTCCAGCTGATCTTCGCCGTTGCGATGGTTGTTCTGGCGGTCATCCTTGTTCTTGAGGCTGCCCAGACTTTCAAGAGACAGGCAGCGAAGAAGGCGTAATCCGGATCGGTCCGGTTATAGGAAACAAGTATACGGGCTGTCCGCTATAAGATCCGGCGGGCAGCCCGTATTGTTGTAAATAAAAGAGACGCGCCTGCGGCATTTCCCGATGCTGCAGGCGCGTCCCTTTTGTTAAGGAGGCTCAAACTGTCCGATTTGACTGCAGGGTATTATCCCATCACGACCTCGACGGCGACTTCCTTTCCTTCGTCCGCCGCGTCGAAGGGGATGACGTGGGTTTCGGGATCGACTTCGGCGCCGTTAACGGTCATTCGCCGGATTCCCTTCTCCACGCCGTCCGGATTGGCGATGTGGATGTTGTAGGTCACGCCGCGGAACTTGCGGGTGATATCGAAATCACCGAAGCCCTTCGGCACGCAGGGATTGACGGAGAGGCCGGTGTAGGTAGGCGCAATGCCCAGAATGTACTGGGAAACGTTCACGAAGGTCCAGGCCGCCGTTCCCGTGAGCCAGCTGTTCTTGCCCTGGCCGAAGAACTTGGCATCAGAGCCTGCCACCATCTGGGAGTAGACGTAGGGCTCGGTGCAGTGGACCTCGCTCTTCTCCTCGACGTAGGCGGGGCAGGTCTTCCTGTAGATCTCAAAGGCCCTGTCGCCGCGGCCGATCACTGTCTCGGCGATGGAAACCCAGGGATTGTTGTGGCAGAAGATACCGCCGTTCTCCTTGTATCCCGGAGGATAGGAGCTGATCTCGCCGAGCTCCAGATGGTACTCGGTATAGGAGGGAGCCAGAATCCGGATGCCGTACTCGGTATCCAGGTGCTCCTTCACGGAATCCAGTGCTTTCTCCGCCAGGCCTTCCTTCACGCCGATGCCCGCCAGGACACAGAAGCCCTGGGGCTCGATGAAGATTTTGCCCTCGCGGCACTCCGCGGAGCCGACCTTGTGGGAGTAGGCGTCATAGGCACGAACGAACCACTCGCCGTCCCAGCCGTCGGTGATGACCGCCTTGTACATATCTGCCGCCAGTGCTCTCGCCCGCGCAGCTTCTTCGCCGTCATTCCTGAGCTCGCAGAGCTTCGCGTACTCCTCGCCGTAGATAACGCCCATTCCGCCGATGAACACCGACTCCGCGACCGGGCCGTTGTCCGGGCCGAAGGTCTGGAAGGATTCGCCGGGATGCTCGGAGAAGCAGTTGAGGTTCAGGCAGTCGTTCCAGTCCGCGCGGCCGATGAGCGGAAGCTTGTGCGGGCCGAGATGGGTGAAGGTGAAGTCGAAGGAGCGCTTTAAGTGCTCCATGAGCGGCACCTCCGTGCCGGGTACCGTATCGAACGGGACAGGCTCGTCAAGGATGCTCGCATCGCCGGTCTCCTTAATGTATGCGCCGGTGCAGGCTACGAGCCACAGCGGGTCGTCGCCGAAGCCGGAGCCGATGTCCGCGTTGCCTTTCTTGGTGAGTGGCTGGTACTGGTGGTATGCGGAGCCGTCCGGGAACTGGGTGGCGGCGATGTCCAGGATGCGCTGCCTTGCCCGGTCGGGGATAAGGTGCACGAAGCCCAGGAGATCCTGGCAGGAATCGCGGAAGCCCATGCCGCGGCCGATGCCCGACTCATAGTAGGAAGCGGAGCGGGACATGTTGAAGGTGACCATGCACTGGTACTGGTTCCAGATGTTGGCCATGCGGTCCAGCTTCTCGCTGCCGGAGGACACATGGTAGATGGAAAGCAGGCCGTCCCAGTAGGAGCGGAGCGTATCCAGCGCGGCCTCGACGGCGCCGTTGTCCGCGTAGCGGTCCAGCATTGCATGGGCCTTGTCCTTCTTGATGATGCCGTAGCTCTCCCACTTGTCGTCGTCGGGATTCTCGATGTAGCCGAGGACGTAGATGAGCGTGCGCTCCTCGCCGGGGGCGAGGGTAATGTCCACCTCGTGGCAGCCGACCGGTGCCCAGCCGCTCGCGAAGGAGTTGGTGCAGGCGCCGTTAAAGACGACGTCAGGCCTCTCCGGTCCGTTGTAGGCTCCGAGGAAGCAGTCCCTCGAGGTATCGACGCCGGCAGCTTCGGCGTTGACGCTGTACACCGCGTAATGGTTGCGGCGCTCGCGGTACTCGGTGCGGTGGTAGATCACGGTCCGTCCGGCGCCCTGAGCGCTGTGCACCCAGGAATTGCCCGCGAAATCGGGGGCGGAGAGCAGCGCATCGGGAAGCTCCAGCTCGACCTCGCCGGTGGAGAAATTGCGCTGGAAATTGCGGGAGTCGTCGTCCGCGTTCCAGAGGCAGAACTCAACGTAGCTGAAAAGTTTAAGCTGCTTTTCGTGATCGCTTTCGTTCTTAATGACCGCGCGGGTGACCTCGCAGGGGTCGCCCATCGGGACAAAACTCGTGACGGAAGCCTTCACGCCGTTCTTCGCGCCGGTGAAGATGCTGTAGCCCAGGCCGTGTCTGCACTCGTAGCTGTCCAGGTCGGCCTTCACCGGCTGCCAGCCGGGATTCCAGACCGTATCGCCGTCCTTAATATAAAGGTAGCGGCCGTTGTTGTCCGTGGGGACGTTGTTGTAGCGGTAGCGGGTGAGCCTTAAGAGCTTGGCGTCGCGGTAGAAGCTGTAGCCGCCGCAGGTATTGGAGATGAGGGAGAAGAACTCCTCGTTGCCGAGGTAGTTGATCCAGGGAAGCGGGGTGCGCGGCGTGGTGATGACGTATTCACGCCGGCTGTCGTCAAAGTACCCGAATTTCATAGTTTTTCCTTTCTTATAAGCAGGTGCGGTGATTTTCCGGCGCTGCCTGCAGCCGGATAAAACGGTTTCGGAAAGTAAAGTTTGTTGTAAAACTTAAACGATTAAGACATCAGCCAAAATTATACCCGCATATAGGGGCTGATCACAAGCCGGAATGGTCAAAATTGGATAATCAGCACAAAAAAACGGTCGGAAATAGCAAAATGAACCGGTTCAAGTCGACAGGATGCACAATCTTGTACAAAAACGGCGGCCCAGGGGTTGCAAACCGGGGCAGAATGACATATTATGGTCTCAGCGAAAACGATTAAGTTCAGTTTCGCCCCATGCTACTTAACGAAGCTTAACAACGGAGGGCGCCGGAAGGCGCGGAAAACCGCGCGGAAGGCTTCGTTCAACCGTTCAGCCGAAGATTTAAGGACGGAAAACGATGAAGGAATTTCTTCATAACACATGGAAGCACAGGGCATACCTGGTACTGGCAATGCCGGCAGTGCTGATTCTCTTTTTCTTTAACTACGTTCCTATGGCCGGTCTTATCCTGGCATTCAAGGAATTCGACTTCACAAAGGGCATCTGGGGAAGTCCCTTCAACGGAATCAAGAACTTCATGATCCTGATCCAGTCGAAGCGCGACTTCATCCGGATTACCAGAAATACGCTGGCCTACTACGTGGTCTTCACCGCGCTCGGCACCGTGCTGAACGTCACGCTCGCCATCGCAATTGACCAGTGCGTTTTCAAGCGCTGTGCCAAGGTGATGCAGACCATCATGATCATCCCGGTCTTCGTCTCCTACGCGGCGGTGCAGTTCATCGTCATGGCGTACCTCTCCGCCAACACCGGAATCGTTTCCAACATCACCGGAATCAAGACGTTCTACACCAGCGCCGGCTACTGGCCCACGATTCTGACGGTGGTCAAGATCTGGAACAGCGTTGGTTACGGCTCGGTGCTTTACATGTCGGTGCTGGCCGGAATTGATACCTCCCTCTACGAGGCAGCGGATATCGACGGAGCTTCCAAGTGGCAGCAGATCAAGTATGTGACGATTCCCAGCCTGGTTCCGATGATCACGGTCATGCTCCTGCTCTCGGTCGGCGGCATCATGAGATCCGATACCGGTCTGTTCTATCAGGTGACCAGGGACTCGGGAATCCTCTACAACACCACGCAGGTTATTGACTCCTACGTGCTGCACGCGATCATGAAGAACTCGAGCTTCGGATTCACCGCGGCGACGACCTTCTTCCAGTCGGTGGTCGGCCTGCTGATGATGCTGTTCGCGAACTGGATGGTTAAAAGAATAAGCCCCGAGAACTCCTTATTCTAAAGATGGAGGATGCACAATGGCCGCCAAAGCTTCAACTCTTAGTAATAGAAATAAACCCCATGCAGGGCAGTTTACGCTCCTGTTCATGCTGATCCTGTACACCCTGTTCTGCGCGCTGCCGCTGGTTCTGGTCGTGATCTCCGCCTTCACCTCCGAGAAGGAGCTGCTGACCACCGGATATACCTACTTCCCGAAGAACTGGTCGATGGACGGAATGAACGCAGTTCTGCGCTACGGCAAGCAGCTGGGCCAGTCTTACGGAAT
>OMSM01000053.1 GCA_900313745.1 uncultured Lachnospiraceae bacterium | reverse complement strand
GCGGCGAAGATAAAGTCCGATTCCACGAAGGGGATCCTGCCCGGGGTGCCGCGGGTCAGCCCAAGTCCGAGGGGTCCTCCGGCGGAGATGGCGAAAAGTGACTGCGTGATCTGGTACCCCATGGAATCAATGCTGCTCCAGGGGTCGCGGAATGCGGCAACCCTGACCTGCACATGGGTGAAAAGCCGGTAACCGGCGTATGCCGCGGCGGCGCCGAGAACCGCCCCATAGGCGAGATAGCGCCAGCGCCTCGAGGCAAGGAAGGTCAGGAAAACATAGACGACAAAGAAGATCAGCGCGCTCCCCAGATCCCTGGAGAGCACCAGCACCAGCACATGCAGCGCGGCAATGCTGCCTGTGACAAATAGGTCGAGGTAATAACGCCCTTTATTCCTCGCGCGGACATCCAGCGAAGCATACGCCGACGCGAGGTAGAGCACGAACAGGATCTTCACGAATTCGGAGGGCTGCAGGGAGACGTCCATGATGCTCCAGGAAAGTTTTGCCCCCTGGGTGAACTGCCCGAGCGCAAGTACCGCAGTGATGGCGCCAAGTCCCGTAAACGCGTAGACATATGTCGCCTTCCTTACGTAGCGCAGCCTCGTAAACAGCGCGGGAAGCGCGAGGGAGAGCAGAACCCCCGCCCCGGCGATCATGGTCTGGCGGATCGCCCTGGAAAAGGAGAGCCTGCAGATGATCACCGACCCGACTGCAAGAAGAAGCAGCATGTGCTGGTATAGTGTGTGGTTTGCTTCCGGATAGAGCGTCCGCTCCAGCACGACGGCGAGAATGAAGATCAGGAGCTGGACCGCGTAGAAAAGAAGGTACCTGTTCTGTCCGGTCATCACGAAGAGCGTGATGAAGCCTGTTCCGTGCACGACAAAAAGAAGCGCGGCAAGAACCGCATCGACAGCCGATACCCTGCGAGGGTTCTCCCGCTTAAGCTGCACAAATGCGAGAACCGCATAGCACGCCATGGCAGCGGCAAGTATAATTCTGGAAAAAGTCAGTACGTATACGCGCATATCCGAATAACCGGCTGTTCTATAGCCTCCCCGCCGCGTCCCTGCAATGCTTGCACGGCGCGGCAGAATTCCTACTCCGCTCCCCTGCGGCTCCTTCCCCTGGTGTATGTGCCCGGCGCGTTTACTCCCCGCACCTCCGCTTGTCCTGGAACGTCTTCGTCCCGGTGCCCCTCACCGAAGAGACGCGCGAATAAGGCGGTGATCTCCTCCGCCTCTTCCGGGAGCTCGGTGGTGAATCTCAGCAGCTTCACGTCCGCGTCCGGACCGGAATAACGCCCTGACTGCGGATAAAGAGAGAGAGGAAGCGCGTTGTAAATAACGTTCAGGCAGTGCGTGCAGTCGACAAGGCAGGGGAGAACCGCCCCTGTCCTGTCCTTCAGCGCGGCAAAGGAAAAACCTTTCCTTCCCCCGGTACAGCGCCCGGAAGTCATATACACACAGTTCGCGCTCACCATCAGCGGCGTCCTTCCGTACACCGTGAGCATCGTGAGGAAGTCCTCCGTCCCGGACTCCCCGAACACAGCTTCCCATTCCTTAAGGGAGAGCTCTGCGGGATAAGCGGCACCGCAAAGATACCTCCCGAGGAGCCCTGCGGTCTCCCGGTTCCAGCAGTAGACGCTCTCATCCGCGAAGGCGGGGATTCCTCTCCCGAAGCAGAAATAAAGCTGCTCGAGGGTGCGGACGAACGCGCCGTCATATTCTCCCCGGCCCGTCCTCTCCGCCGCTTCCTCCATGAAATTCCTTCCGCTCTCGCGGGCTGCCGGCGGAAACGCGGCAAGTACCGGGATCCTCCTCCCGGCGGGGTCCGTTATCCCCGCTCCCTGCCCTGCCGCTTCGCCTTCCGGGTCCGCCGCGCTTCTTCCAAGGGCAAAACTTCCGCTCTCGTCGACGAGAACCGCCGCCCCCGCGCGCGCTGCCGCCTCCGCCTGTCCACGGGTAAATACCAGCGCCCAGATGCCCCCGGGCAGTCCCGGATTTTCCGCCTTTGCACGGACAGGGGAGCTTCCTGCCTCCTCCGGTCCGGATTGTCCCTTCTCCGGTCCGCAGTGTCCCTCCTGCGGCATTTCACCTCCGGAGCCGATGGCGGCAAGGAGTTCACTTCTCTTTCGCCGGAGTGCTTCCCCGTTTTCCATTCTGAGTTTTTCCCCGGCCTTCTCCGCGAATGCCGCAAGGGCTTTCCTCCGCAGGTCGTTCAGCGCGGATACGGGCAGAAAAACCGGCTCAGGCATGATCACCTCCGCGCTTCGGACGGCATATCCGGAAGTCTCCCCGCGGGTGATCTGGCGGATCACGTCATCCTTCCCCAGCGGCCTTTTCACTGCGCTCTGGACTTCGGCGCCCTCCGCGGATGACTCCGTCTCCCCGAGGCGCACATACATCCTGGCCGGCTCGCCGGGAATAAGGGTGACTTCCGCGGTGAGATTCCTTGGGGCCGGAGCATGGATAAACTTATCCGCGATCCGGCTTCTTTGCCCCTCATCGGCGCCGCGGTAGCCCGGGAGGCCGAGGGTGATCATCTCCCGCCCGTTTCTCCGGTGATAATAGCCGTCGGAGCGCTCGCTCCTTATGTAGAGACCCTCCAGCACCTCCAGCTCGTCCGGTTCCGGATGCCACTCCTTCTCCCTGTTCTCCCTCCTGAGCTTAAGATATCTGTCGATTGCTCCGCGGTAGACCGAGGTCACCCCTCCGACATACTCCGCCTGCTTCATTCTCCCCTCGATCTTGAAGGAGTCAATTCCGGCGCCGATCAGCTCCGGAAGCAGGGAAAGCGCGCACTGGTCCCTCATGGAGAGGGGATACTCCGGTGCTCCGGACAGCGCTCTGCCGAAGGGCGCCTGGGCTGAAGCATCCCCGGAGAGCACCGCATATGGCAGCCGGCAGGGCTGGGCGCATCTCCCCCTGTTGCCGCTCCTTCCCCCGATCATACTGGAAAACAGGCATTTTCCCGAGTAGGAATAGCACATTGCCCCATGGATGAATGTCTCGACCTCGATGGGCAGTTTTTTCTTAAGCCGGATGATCTCCCCGAGGGAGAGCTCCCTCGCAGGGACGACGCGCGTCACCCCAAGCGACGCGAGAAGACGCGCGGATTCCTCCATTGTGACGGAAAGCTGCGTGCTTGCGTGAATTGCAATATCCGGAAACGTGCTGCGGATAAGGGAAATCACGCCGAGATCCTGCACGATCACCGCGTCAAGTCCCTCCGCGGCAAGCGGCTCAAGAAAGCGGAGAAGATCCGCCGTCTCGCTCTGTCTCGTCAGCGTATTCACCGTGAGATGGATTCTCACTCCGCGGGCGTGGGCCGCACGCACGCATTCAATGAGATCTCCGTCTCCGAAATTATCCGCGTAGGCTCTCGCGCCGAAGCGGGTACCCGCCATATAAACAGCGTCCGCCCCCGCATTGACCGCGGCGTAAAAGGCTTCGGCGCTCCCGGCCGGAGCAAGAAGTTCGGGATTCAGTTTTGTCACAGGTAAGGAACCGGGAACCGGATAATGATCTGTCAAAGCTTGCAGGACCTTATCGATCTTGTGCACCTGCCGCTGATGGCCTTCCGGCAGACACGGGAAGGATGCGGCTATGCGAAATAAGGGCTGCCGCAAGCGGCAGCCCGGTCAGTAAGCGGCTAAACGATTAGTTGCCCGATCTCCGGGAGGTCTCGAAATCGACCACCTTGCGGCGGAGCTCCTCGGCCTCCTCCTCGAGTTTTTTCATTGCCTTGTCGTTGTTGGCCATCTTCATCTGGGTAGTGACCAGCTCATGCTTGATGTCGTAGAGATCCTTCTCCTTGCTGCGGATCTCCTCGCTGAGCACCTCGATCTGCTTCTTCGCGCGGAAATAGTCGTCTGCCAGGTTAATGTCCATCAGGATCTTCTGCAGATCCGTGGACAGATGGCTGTAGCCCGGCTCCGCGCGGAACTCCTCCAGCTTGCCGTTCAGATAGGACGCTATTTTCTGTATGTACTCCTCGCTCTCATAACCGGAGAGCGTGTATACCTTTCCGCCGATGATGACCTGGGCATCCGTTTTCGATGCTGCCATTGCCGTTACCTCCCGCCAATGTATTTTCAATTCCATTATAGCATAACCGCCGGAATATCTTCACCGGTCCCCGCGCGGGCCGGTCCGGATCCCGTTCCCGGAACGCGCCTGCCTTCCCGCAGCCTCAGCCGGACTCCGGAAAGTCCAGTCCCAGGTGCAGGTATGCGTCCTTTGTCGCGACGCGGCCGGTCTTTGTCCGGTTCATGAACCCGTTCTGCAGAAGATACGGCTCCACCACGTCCTCCAGGGTCCCTGGGTCCTCGCCTATAGCCGCGGCAAGGGTTTCCACGCCGACGGGCCCCCCGCCGAACTTCGTGATAATCGTACTTAAATATCTCCGGTCAACATGATCGAGGCCCATGCGGTCCACATCCATCATGTCCAGGGCTTCCTTCGCGACCGCCTCGGTCACAGTGCCGTCAAAGCGGACTTCGGCGTAATCGCGGACCCGCTTAAGCACGCGGTTCGCAAGCCTGGGCGTGCCCCTGCTCCGCCTCGCCATCTCCTTAGCCGCCTCATCCTCCACCTCGACACCCAGGCGGGCTGCCGAGTTGAGGATAATCTTCTTCAGCTGGTTCACGTCGTAGTACTCCAGCCTGTGAATGATTCCGAACCTGTCCCTTAAGGGATTGGACAGCATGCCGGGCCTCGTGGTCGCCCCGATAAGCGTGAATTTCGGGAGGTCCAGGCGGATTGACTTTGCAGATGATCCCTTGCCGATCATGATATCAATGCAGAAATCTTCCATCGCCGGATAGAGGACCTCCTCCACCTGCTTGTTCAGCCTGTGGATCTCATCGACGAAGAGGACGTCGCCCTCCTGCAGCCCGTTCAGTATGGCTGCCATCTCCCCCGGCTTCTCGATTGCCGGTCCGCTTGTGACGCGCATGTTTACGCCCATTTCCTGGGCAATAATCCCGGAGAGCGTCGTCTTGCCCAGTCCGGGAGGTCCGTAAAGAAGCACATGATCCATCGGCTCGCCGCGGCCTCTTGCCGCCTCGATGGAAATGGATATGCTCTCCTTGATTTTATCCTGACCGATATAATCCCGTAAAAGCTTCGGCCGGAGGGAGCCCTCAATAGAGCTGTCCTCCTCCGTGAAGCTGGTCTCGATCATCCGCTTTTCCATTTACAGAAGCTCCTTCAGCGCAGCCTTGATCAGTTCCTCCGTCCCGGTGACCCCGTTCTTCGCCGCACTGCGCACGGCGTGCACCGCGTCCGTCCTGGGGTATCCCAGGGCGGCGAGCGCCTCGGCAGCATCCGAGACCTCTCCCGCATCCTGTCCCGCTGCTTCGGGAAACCCGTCTCCTCCGGTTGCGCCTTCCTGGTATCCTGCACCCAGATAATCCCCTGCGGAAAGCTTGTCCTTAAGGTCAAGAATCAGGCGCTCCGCGGTTTTCTTCCCTATGCCCGGGGCCCTGCTTATTGCCTTGACATCGCCGGAGATGATCGCGAACCGCAGATCATCCGCGCTCATGGCGGAGAGAAGGGCCTGGCCGCCCTTCGGCCCGATGCCGCTCACCGTAATCACCCTCTTGAACAGTGCAAGCTCATCCCTCGAGAGGAAGCCGTAAAGTGCGATCTGATCCTCGCGGACACTGGTATAGGTGTACAGCTTGACGTTTCTCCCGACTCCCGGCAGCCTGAACGCCGTCGCGGGGGAAATCTGAACATTATAGCCCACCCCTCCGACATCGATCACCGCGCCGCTCTCTGTAATCTCATCGATTATTCCGTTCAGGAATGCGTACATAAATATTCCGCGGACATTTTCCCGGGCCCGCCCCGGCACTAACTGCTGTTTCTCACCCGGGAAGCTTCTTCCCGGTATTCCGCCGCGCTGACTGTATCGTTCATCCGATCCGCGACCGCCGCACAGTTGTCCAGAAGAAGCGCGTAGCTCCTGCCCTTTCCGTCCTGGGCGAGCACCTCGTCCTTCGCCCTCTCGTAGGAGGCAAGAGCGTTGGGGTAATCTCCCTCCATGACAAGCGCTTCGCCGATCCCGGCAAGTGCGCTGATATAGAGAGGATCAGTCTTCAGGCCGTTATTCTCGAAAATCCCGGCCGCCTCGCGGAATGCCGCCTCCGCTTCCCGCGCCCGCTTCGTCATCAGCCAGGCGATTCCCCGGTTGGCCCAGATCGCTCCGAAAAGCGACGGTTCAGCATCCGCTGCCGCCCCGGCAGTGCGCACGCTCCTCTCGTAGAAATTCTCGGCGTCATCCAGCTTTCCTGCGTCCCTGTAGCCGTTCGCGTGGTTCATGAGCACCGCGGCGAAATAGGCGCTGTCCTCCATCCCGAGTTCCTCCAG
>OMSM01000169.1 GCA_900313745.1 uncultured Lachnospiraceae bacterium | reverse complement strand
TTCATGGCGATCTTCAATTCCTTTGAAAACGCGATGCAGACCATGTGCACCGTGATCTCCATCATCGTCGGTGCCGTCTGCATGGTCCGCGGCACGATGACCGTAGCGGACATGGTCACCTTCCTGCTCTACATCAACAACTGCGTCGAGCCGATCATGACCCTGGTGAACTTCACCGAGTCCTTCCAGAACGGCTACTCGGGCTATCTCCGTTTCCGGGAGATCATGGAGATCAGCCCCGACATCGAGGACGCACCCAATGCGCTTCCGCTCCCGGCGGTCAAGGGGGACGTCCGCTTTGACCACGTAAACTTCCGCTACGGCTCCTCCCCCGGGGATGTTCTGCACGACGTCAACCTTCATGTTGCGCCCGGCGAGTACGTCGCCCTGGTCGGCTCCTCCGGCGCGGGAAAGACGACGCTGTGCTCCCTGATTCCCCGCTTCTACGACGTGACCGACGGGAGCATCCTTGTCGACGGGAAAGACGTGCGTAATGTGAAGCTGAAGGACCTCCGGGATCACATCGGCATCGTGCAGCAGGATGTCTATCTTTTCGCCGGCACGGTCATCGACAACATCCGCTACGGCCGCCCCGGCGCGACGGATGAGGAGTGCATCGCCGCGGCTAAGCTTGCCAACGCCCACGACTTCATCTCCGCCCTGCCCCAGGGCTACTACACCGACATAGGCCAGCGCGGCGTGAAGGTCTCCGGAGGCCAGAAGCAGCGCATTTCCATTGCGAGGGTATTCCTGAAGAATCCCCCGATTCTTATCTTTGACGAGGCGACTTCCTCGCTGGACAACGAGTCCGAGAAAGTGGTCCAGGATTCCCTGGAGAAGCTTGCGAAGAACCGCACTACCTGTGTCATCGCCCACCGCCTCTCGACCATCCGCAACGCGGAGCGCATCCTGGTGCTGAACGACGAGGGCATCGCGGAGGAAGGAACTCACAGCGAGTTGATCACGAAGAACGGAATCTACGCGCAGCTGTACAACGCGCAGTTCGGAATCGCGGGGTAAAAGAAAGCTCTTTCCGGCCGGCTGCGCCTGCTTTTCCTCCTCCGAGCTCTCACCAGCTCTTCCCGGCGCCCGAAGTGCGCTGTTTTTCCGCTTATCATCCCTCCATGGCATAAAGTGCGGCGCCTGCGGCGCCGACAATGTCAGGATCCGGCGGGAGAATAAGCTTCTGGCCAAGCCGTTCCTCCACTGCCTTCACAACGCCGGGGTTGCGGGCGACGCCGCCGGTCATCATGAAGGGACCGGTGAGCCCTGTCCGGCTTAAAAGGCCATACGCTTTTCCCGCGATCGCACGGTGCACGCCGGCGGCGATGTCCGCCTTCTCCTTATCCTGTGCTATCAGTGAAATAACCTCTGACTCCGCAAACACTGTGCACATCGAGCTGATGTCAATGTGCTCCGTTGATTCCAGGGAGATGGGCCCAAGCTCTCTGATATCCACCTCCAGAGTCCTTGCCATCGCCTCGAGAAAACGCCCTGTTCCGGCGGCGCACTTGTCATTCATCACGAAATCCTCGACCTCGGTTTCCGGGATCCGTGCGGCCCCCGAGTCTGCCCTGCCGCCCGGTGCAGGACCGCCGGCAGGCCTGTCTGCATGGTTAACAGGAGATAACCTGATCGCCTTGGAGTCCTGCCCTCCGATATCGAGTATGGTCCTCACCCCCGGCGCAAAATACCTGGCTCCCCTCGCGTGGCAGGAAATTTCGGTCACCTGCCGGTCCGCGGCGGAGACGGCGGAGCGCCCGTAGCCGGTGGCGACAATCCGGCCGACTTCGTCCCGGGATACTCCCGCCTTCTTCAGTACCTCTTCGAGAATGCGGTCCGCCGAGACCGAGGCCTTCGCCCCGGTGCGGATTACCGCAGAGGAGACGATCTCTCCCGCTGCATTCATGACCACCGCGTTGGTCGAGGTGGAACCACTGTCAATTCCGACGTAAAACATTCCTTCTTTTTCCCCTGTCCTCATCTCTCCGGAATGTGCCGGAGCTCCGGACGCCTGCTCTTCCATACCGGCGGGGGGTTCCGTACGGGTCTTCTTATTGCCCTTCCCCGCTGAAGCCTCCGGAAATACCTCCCTGCTCCTCTTCTGAGAAAGCGATTCGAGGAAGGCCTCCACCCTGGTACGGATCTGCCCCTCGCACTGCCTGGTGAGATCCGTCTCCAGCTTGAGCATCGGAAGCGGAGATTCTTCCTTCAGTGACGCGTACTCAAAGGAATACATGTCGCAGAACTTCACCGTGTGGCAGATCACCCCGTCCAGCTCATCCGAGAGCCCCCGGAGATACTCCTCCCTTCCGGATACCCTGATCATCCGCATGCAGGGAAACTGATTAAGCAGGGCCTTCGCGTAGACATCGATTACGTTTTCGGGCCGGATTTCCTCCGGAAGGTGCACCGCCATCTTCTCCGCCCTGTCCATGCTTGTGCAGGTGAGATCAGCGCGGATCACCGCGCCGCTGTCCTCGATCCGGCGGACTAAGCTCACGGGAGTCCTTGCCCCGGCAAGAACAATTCTCAGGGCGTCTCTTCCCTCCGGTGCTTTCCTGAGCCCGGACGCCTCCCTAAGGCGGTTTAGTTCCTCACACAGTGCCTTGTGTTCCGGTTCCGGACCGGTTTCCGGGTCATCCTCCCCCAGACCTTTATCCTTCGCCTCCCCCCGGCTTCTCCGCCATGCGGCGTATTTGTCCGTAAGTTCCCGGATGCGCCCGGCGTACAGCGACGACGCAAAGTCATTGGTATGTCTCGGGACATCCAGAATCTCGACGAACTTCTCCGGATAACGGCGTTTTAAGAGATCATAGAGCCTGCGCACGGAATCACAGCAGCTGGTGAGGATGATGCCGTCCAGGTCATCCCTTTCGGAAAACTCCTCCAGCACCCCCTTTACATAGGAGCAGAGGTTGGGATGCAGCGCGGCGTCGGCAGCGTCAAAATCCGTGACCTCAGGATTAAGCCGCACCATCGCGGCTCCCATGGACTCCATAAGCTCAACCGGCGTATATTTGCAGACAAAACCTAGCATTATTTCATTCCCCAAAGACGGATACTTTTCAGACCTGGCAGCGGGCAGATTACTGTTCCGGCGGCTGGCCTTTTCCTGCTCGGGCAGCGGAAAAGAGCCCGCCGCGGGGCTTATCCTATCACTTCCAGGAAAGCCTCAAACCTGGTACGGATCTGCCCGTCAGGGGAATTTCTCCTGTCGATGGCATCGCCGTCCAGCACAAGCATCGGAACTCCGAGTTCCTTCATCCTTTCCTTGAGCTCCATCGCGCCTCCCGCGGACTGCCTGCATCCCCAGTGGGCGAACTGCACCACTCCGTCCGGCTTATATTTCCTGACCATATCCTCGACCGCCCCGACCTTCCGGGAGTTCGGCCCGTTGTAAATATTCAGGATCATCTTGCGCGCCAGCGCCTTAAGCGGGTGCTGCACGTCCAGAGGTTCGGTATAGTCCAGGTTGAAATCGTCCGCGCACACCGCAACTCCGCGCCCCGGTGTGTTGATGTACTCCCTGAGCGAGGGCTGGGGATAAGGCTGGATGTGCACCCAGAAGAGGCGCTTCGCCGTTTCCGCGGCAAAGCTCTCCACCTCCTCGTCCATCCGGGCAAAAAGCTGCTCCGTCCACTCCGCGCCAATGCTTAAATGTGTGGCGAAAAGCTGGTACACGTTCAGGGAAATCGTGCTCGGCCACCGGTGATGCTGCCTCTTTTCAAGAAATGAGAGATAATGCTGCTTTCCGCGGTTTTCCCGCTCCAGAATGAGTTTCAGAAGGTCCTCGTCGTACGGCTTTCCCGTGACAGCCTGAAGATGGCCGGCAAGCTCCGTGAGCTGGTTCTCGACGTAGCTCTCCGCCTCCGGGGACCACCGGTAGGGAATGTCGAGGATGAAGGGCCCGACGCCTCTCTTCTTCCCAAACCACCGGAAGGTTCCCACATTGCCGTCGCAGACGGTCGTGGTGGTCACGGCGGCCGCCGGCGTCGGAATAAGCCCTGTCTCCACCGCGCCGATGAAGGTTCTGTGGTAGGAGCAGAGCGTGCCCGCGATCCCCAGCGTCTCCGCCTTGTCGGTGAGAAGATCCTCGAGATAGAATCCCGCGAGAAACGAGGAGATATTCTCCATGCTGACGCAGGTGAGGCCAAAACTCATGAGGAGCTCCACGGGCGCAAAAATGTTGGTGTAAGCAAGCCGCTCCGGGTGATCAAGCGCGGAGGCGGTAAGATTCATGCTCCGCTCGTTTAAGAATCTCAGGGAGGCCGGGAGCGCCTTATCCGCGAGATACCTGCACCGGAAGCCCTCCAGGTGCAGGCCGGCGCGGATCAGTTTTGCCGCGGAATCCCTGCCGTCCTTCTCTATCTGCCTGCGGACGATATCCCCGTAAGTACGCGCGATGTCCATCAGTTCTTCCCGTTCATCGACAGCGCGATGCGCTTCTTCGCTGGGTCGACGGACACCACGGTGACATCGACCACATCACCGACCTTGACAACCTCCAGCGGATGCCTGATGAACCGGTCCGACAGCCTGGAGATGTGCACGAGGCCGTCCTGGTGGACGCCGATGTCCACGAACGCGCCGAAATCCACGATATTGCGCACCGTGCCCTTGAGCTTCATCCCGGGCACGAGGTCCTCCATGGAGAGAACGTCGTGCCGCAAAACCGGCGCCGGTGCGTCCTCCCTGGGATCACGGCCCGGCGCGGCGAGCTCCTTCAGGATGTCCGCGAGTGTGATCTCGCCGATGCCGATCCTCTCCGCGGTCCGCTTCTTATCTCTCACAAGAGCAGGAACCAGGGCAAAACTGGTGAGGTCGTCGCTGACCTTAAGTTCCGCAAAGAGTGTCCTGACCGCATCGTAGCTCTCCGGGTGGACAGCCGTCGCGTCGAGCGGCTCCGTCCCGCCGGCGATGCGCAGGAATCCCGCGCATTGCTCGAAGGCCTTCGGGCCGAGTTTTGCCACCTTGAGCAGCTCCCTGCGGTTCCGGAACCGGCCGTTGGCCTCGCGGTAGGCGACGATGTTCTTCGCCAGCGAGGAGGTTATGCCGGAAACGTAGGAAAGCAGCGAGAAAGACGCGGTATTGACGTCCACTCCCACGCGGTTTACACAGTCCTCGACCACGCCGCCAAGGGTCTCGGCAAGCCGCTTCTCATTCATGTCGTGCTGATACTGGCCGACCCCGATGGCCTTCGGATCTACCTTGACCAGCTCGGAGAGCGGATCCTGGAGCCTGCGGGCCATGGATGCCGCCGAGCGCTGCCCGACGTCAAATCCGGGGAACTCCTCTGTCCCGAGGGCGCTCGCGCTGTAGACCGAGGCGCCGGCCTCGTTGACGATTGCGTAGGAAAGCGGGCGGTCCAGCTCCTTGATGAGCCTGGTGATCACCTGCTCCGACTCCCTGGACGCGGTGCCGTTGCCCAGGCTGATGAGGTCGATGTTGTATTTCTTTATCAGCGCTTTCAGGGTGCGGAGGGACTCCTCCACCTTGTTCTGCGGCGCGGTGGGGTAGATTACCGTCGTGTCCAGCACCTTGCCCGTGGGATCGACCACCGCGAGCTTGCAGCCGGTGCGGAAGGCGGGGTCCCAGCCGAGTACGGTCTTCCCTGCTACCGGCTGCTGCATGAGCAGCTGCTCAAGGTTGCTCTTGAAGACCTTCATCGCGCCTTCCTCCGCCTCCTCGGTGAGCCGGTTTCTCAGCTCCCTCTCGATGGCCGGCGCGATCAGCCTGTCGTAGGCGTCCTTTGCCGCCTCTTCGATCACCGGGCGGGTATACGGGTTCTTCTCCCCTGCGGGGGTGAGGGTCATTGCGGTGAGCCTTTCGACAATCTCCTCCTCCGGCGCTTCCAGCTTCACCGTGAGATATTTCTCCGCCTCGCCGCGGTTGATTGCCAGTGTGCGGTGGCCCGGGAGTTTTGCGATGGGCTCACTGAAGTCAAAGTACATCTCGTAGACGGCCCTGCGGCCGGCTTTTCCCGTATCCGGAGCGGATTTTGCCTTTGCTTTCGCGGCACCGTCCTCCGCATCACCGGAGGAGGCTTTCTTTGCCCTCGCGGTCTCCTTCTTCTCCGAAGTCACAATTAGTCCCCTGTTCCAGGTAAGATCCCGGATCCAGCCGCGGTGCTCCGCGCTGTCGGAGAGCGACTCGGCGATGATGTCCCGCGCCCCGCTGACGGCTGCTTCGGCATCCGGCACCTCTTTCTCCGGGTTCACGTAAGGCGCGGCAAGCTCCTGCAGCGGCCTGTCTGCCTGCTGCAGAAGAATCAGTGACGCCAGGGGCTCCAGCCCCCTCTCCTTCGCGATGCCTGCTCTGGTGCGCCTCTTCGGGCGATAGGGAAGGTAAAGGTCCTCCAGGGCGACCAGGGTCTCCGCGGCCTCGATCTCCGCTCTCAGCTCCGGGGTCAGTTTTCCCTGCTCCTCTATGGACGAAAGCACCGTCTCCCGGCGCTCCTCCAGCCCTCTTAAGTAAGCGAGCTGCTCGCCCAGCGTCCTTAACTGGTCGTCATGCAGCTCGCCTGTGGCCTCCTTGCGGTACCGGGCGATGAAGGGGATGGTGTTTCCCTCGTCAATAAGCCGCACTGCAGCCTCCACCTGAGTGCGCCGCACTCCCAGCGATTCCGTGATCTTCCTGATAATATCCATTCGTCTTTCTCCTGATAAAACTTATTGCGGCTGCGGCGGAAGGCACAGCTCCCGTGGCATAACAGCCCCGCCCGGCTAAAGCCCCGCGGCGGCACTCCGATTCCCGCCTAATACAGCTCACGAAGCACAAGCACCGTAATTCCGGGATTGTCCCCGGGAATGATCCGCTTCACCCTCGGATCATACCGGTACTCGTCGTAAATCATGTTTCTCAGGCTGGTTCCCCGGTTATACCCGTGGATCAGCCGTATGTGATATGTCGTCGTTCCTGCGCTCCGGATTGCTTTGTCGATCACCTTAACGGCCTCCCCGGTGCGGAGCCCGTGGAGGTCAACCTGCATAAACGCTTCACTCATATCATCCCTCCCGGCATCGCCGCTTCGCATCCTGTCCCCGCACCCAGTCTTCTGCCGGAACGGTGAACTGTGCTATTATTTAGGGAAGAGCTTTATCCGGCGTCAGCCGTTCCTTAAGCATTATACTCACAAAAGGAAGGGAAAAACATGGACAGACAAAATCTGACTCTGCTCACCGATCTCTACGAGCTGACCATGATGCAGGGCTATTTCAAGCACAAGGACGAGAACAAAACTGTCGTCTTCGATATGTTTTACCGCAGCAACCCCTGCGGCGGCGGGTACGCGATCATGTGCGGCGTGGAGCAGCTGATGCGCTACATCGAGGAACTGCATTTCTCCTCGCAGGACATCGAGTACCTCCGGTCCCTGGGCATTTTTGACGCCGACTTCCTGGATTACCTCGCGGACTTCAGGTTCACAGGGGACATCTACGCCATCCCCGAGGGCTCGCTGATTTTCCCGAGGGAGCCGCTGGTCAAGGTCATCGCGCCCATCATGCAGGCACAGCTGGTGGAGACGGCGATCCTTAACATCATCAATCACCAGAGCCTCATCGCAACCAAGGCCGCCCGCATCTGCTACGCCGCCCGGGGCGACGGAATTATGGAGTTCGGCTTAAGGCGCGCGCAGGGACCCGATGCAGGGACCTACGGGGCCAGGGCTGCGGTGATCGCGGGCTGCGTCGGGACGTCCAACGTGCTCTGCGGCCAGCTTTTCAACATTCCGGTCAAGGGGACCCACGCCCACTCGTGGATCATGAGTTTTCCGGATGAGCTCACCGCCTTCAAAACTTATGCGGACCTTTACCCGAAGGGATGCATCCTGCTCGTCGACACCTATGACACCTTAAAATCGGGCGTGCCGAACGCGATAAAGACCTTCCGGTACATGAAGGACAAGGGCGTCGAGCTCAAGGGCTACGGTATCCGCCTGGATTCGGGCGATCTAGCGTATCTCTCCAAGAAAGCGCGCGCAATGCTGGACGAGGCGGGATTTACGGACGCGATCATCTCCGCCTCCAACGACCTCGACGAGTACCTCATCGATTCGCTGAAGAACCAGGGGGCGGCGATCAATTCCTGGGGCGTCGGAACGCATCTTATCACCGCGAAGGACAATCCAAGCTTCGGCGGCGTGTATAAACTGTCCGCTATCGCGGACACTTCGCAGCTTGCTGACGCAGGCTGCCGGGGCGCTCAGGCCGGGGCGGAAAACCCGCAGCCTGACGGCATTGATCTGAATTCGCTGAAGTTTATTCCCAAGATCAAGGTGTCGGAGAATTCCGAGAAGATCACCAATCCCGGCAACAAGAAGATCTACCGGGTTTATGAGGCAGACAGCGGCAAGATCAAGGCGGACTTGATCTGCCTTGCGGATGAGTTTTTCTCTGAGGATGAGGACCTTCTGCTCTTCGATCCCCTGGAGCCCTGGAAGAAGACAAGGCTGAAGCCCGGCGAGTTCCGGCTTCGCGAGCTGATGATCCCGCTCTTCAAGAACGGAAAGCGGGTCTACGAATCGCCTGCCACCATGGAGATCCGCGACTACTGCATAAAGGAGCAGAACACCCTCTGGGAGGAATCGAGGCGTCTTGTCAATCCTCACCAGGTCTATGTGGACCTTTCTCCGAAGCTCTACGACATCAAGATCGCGCTGCTGGATGAGGTCGCGGAGAGAAATCTGTAATTCAATAATTCCCGTACTGCCGGCCGTTCTTCACGGGCGGATGCAGCTGGTTATTTCTCTGCGCGGCCGGGCGGACCGGCCTGCGCTCACCGGTTTTGCCTTCCTTAAGTGCGCCGGGATTCTTTGCAGTGTAATTTGCCATGAAATCCTCAAAATTCGAGAAGGACCGGACCTTTTCCTCCTTGCGGTCTGCGGCCTGTGCTCCCGGCTCCGCCGCCTGGTTCTGCCGGCCGCCGGAGCCGGCGTTTATCTGCGTATTGCTGTTCGCAGGGCCGGCCATCTCCCTGGCCGCCTCCCGCACGAGTTCGATCTCCTGTGTCATCTGGCGGGCGAGCGACTCAATTCCGCGCGCCGAGTGATATCTCTCCGCTCCGGCGACCGTGGAAAAGCTGGGGTTTTCCCTGTTCTTTCCGCGGATACGCGCGTACTCGTGTGCAAGGCCTTCCACTTCTTCCGCCTGCTTCCCGATCGTCTCAAGAAGCTTCCGGCGCTCCTCGCCTTTGGGACCTTCCGGATCCTTCAGCTTCTTCATGCTGCTGTAGAGCTCCTCTGCGGCAGTCTTCAGTTTTTCGTACTCCTTTGAGTCGGAACCCAGCTTTTTGCGGGTCCCGAGCGACTCGAGCCGCTCCCGCATTTCCCGGAGCTTCCCCTCGGATGCGAGTGCGTTCTCCTGCGCACCGGCGGGGTCGGTCTTTGCCTGGGCGGAAGAATTGATGTTCAGCGCTGCCTCAGCGGCTGCGGCGCGGTTAAGCCTTAAGTCCGCCGCCCTTTCATTCTCAGGCACCCGGAACTTCTCGTTCTCCGGGCGGTTTCTCCCCGGCATAAGGCCATAGCCCCGCGCGTCGCGCACGATGGATTTCGCGCTCTCTTTGGAAAACCCAAGCTGGGTATGCAGAAAATCCTCCAGCTTGTCCTGTCCCATCGCCTTCCCGCACAAAAGGGAATTCATTTCCTTAAGTCCGGCCGTATCCCCACGCATCTGCAGTTCGCGGCAGCGTCTGTCAAAGCGGTTCATGACGGTCCGGAGCGTCTGCGGCGAGAGATTCGAGAGATCGACCTCACGGCCGCCGTATTTTGCTCCCGGAACAAACTTGCTGGAGCGGAAGGGACTCTGTACGGCGCTTTTTGCGTGCCAGTCATGCATGAGGCCAAGCTTGTTGGCCTTGCCGGGCTCCGAGGTCTCAAGCCCGAGCAGGATCTGCCCGCACTTCCTCTCATCACCCGGCTGGACCTTCAGATAGGCATGCCCGTCCATTCCGTCATTTGTCACGGTTTTACCATTGTCAATTTTCCTGCCGAGGCCGCCGGCGGCGAAGTTCATTCCGTAGTTGTCGGACAGCGTCGTTCCCCTGCTCTCTTTTGCGAAGGAGAGAACTTTTCCGTCCGGCCCCACTACTTTCGCATCGACTGCATGGGTGGCCGCGCTGCGCTTCCGGGTTCCGGCAAATACGCCGCGGCCCTCACCGACGATGGAATTGAGCATATTGTCCTGCTCCTCGGCACTGCCGGGCGGAAGCGTGAACATGACCCTGCCGCCGTGGGCGAGAAGGTTGCCCATCGTCTCGTCCTCCGTCTGAGCCTGGGAACCTCCCTTTATGAGTTTTAAATCCACGCCTCCCAGCTGCATCGCGAACATGGAGCGGGCAAACATCAGCTGCTGCTCCTCGTTAAGTTTTGCCATGCGGCGGGCCTCGTCTTCTCCGACCGCTTCCGAAAGATTGGCCATGTGCTCCGGAGATACCGGTGCAAGGGTATCCTCAAAGAGCCTTGCGCTGAGCAGCCCGTCCTCGTTGTACAACTGATTGCACCCCTTGTAATTGTCCGGGTCAACACCGCTGATGCTCTTCACGCCCATGTTGGCGATGCTGCTCATACCTGCACGGAAGAACGCGTCCATAGCGCGGGCGTCGAGGAAATCGCGGAAATGCTGCCTGTCGACTGACGGATCGGCAAAGAAAGCGTCGAGCCTTTTTCCGTAGGGAAGGCCCTCCGTACTGGTCCAGGCTTCACCGAATTCCGCGCCCATCTCCTCATCGAAGCGGCGCATTCCAAGAAGAACACGCTTGTTGAGCATTTCTCCGGAGTGGGCGATCACCTCCAGATTGCTGACTTCGCCGGTGTGGTAGGCATTGATCAGCTCCCTGTCCTTGTCGTTTTGGGCAGGATTATTGAGATATTCATCCGACAGCTGCCTGACGAAGCCGGAATTGATGGGATCTCCGTATTTGTATTTCTGAATGTAATCCTTAAAAGCAACCTGGCCCGGCATCAGCTGACTTCCTTTCCCTGCTAAGCGCTGTCTTTATGGAAAGAATACCACATTGGATAATAAATAAAAATCTGTTCGCGCCGCCGGAAGCCGCGCTCTGCGGCTCTTTCGCCTACCTTGCGTTCAGTCCGTAAAACAGTGCGGCGTAGCAGTTGAAATCGCCAATCCTCTTCCTGTGGATTTCCTTCTTCACGTCGTAGTCGTTCATTCGCCAGGTACTGTCGCCAAGGGCGTCCCGCCAGGTACAGTCCTTTCCTTCCATGTTCATCCACCGGGCAAGGATATTCAGCGTGATGATCGACCGGTCGTGAAGCGCGGTCCTCCGGCTGTCCTGCTCCTCCTTCTCCCGGCGGCTTAACAGCAGCCATCCCGACCGCACTTTCGCGTAGTCCACAGCAGCAGCGACGTACTCCTCAAAAATCTCCGCTCCCTCGCAGGAATCAGCAAGCTGCTCCGCGATTCTGCCGTAAATCTCCACGGCCTCCTCAAAGGACACGGAATCCTTAAGACCCAGATAGTTTTCATATCTCTCAATCATATAAGACCTCCCGGGTGCCAGGGGACGGTTCTCTGGCGAGTTTTCTGACAACTTGCCAGAGAACCGTCCCCTGGTCAGTTGTCTGACAATTTGCCGGAGAACCGTCCCCCGGCACCCTTGACTTCTGCCTGCGCATAAGTAAAACTGAACACGGGA
>OMSM01000092.1 GCA_900313745.1 uncultured Lachnospiraceae bacterium | reverse complement strand
GATCTGTTCATTACCGAGAACCTCGGGGAATAAAGCTAAGGTATTCTTTACGCGTCAGGCGTACGAAAACAAAATCGGCAGTTCTCTCAGGAGAACAGTGAAGAAGCCGCGGCAGATCGCCGCGGCTTCTTCAATAGAACCGGCCGGGGAGAGGTCTTCTGCCAGGCCTGCGTGGGATGGAGATTTATCCGGAAACGGCCCTGCCCTCCCGGCCGAACTGCCGGAAATAGAGGAAAAGAGCCAGAGCCGCACTGAGAACGTCCGCCGCAGGCTGCGCTGCAAGGAAGCCTGTGTATCCGAGGAGCGTGGTCGCAAGCCACAGGACCGCGAGGAAAAGCAGCCCCTGACGGCTGAGTGAGAGGATCAGCGCGGGAAGCGCCTTGCCGGTTGCCTGGAAGAGACAGGTGAGCAGCAGTACTACGCCGCCGAAGGCGGAGCAGGAGATCTGCCAGCGGAGCATCACCGTGCCGTCGGAGATTATTCCCGCATCATCGATAAAGAACCGCATGAGAGGGGAGGACGCCGCGATAATCACCAGGGTCATCGCCAGTGCAAGCCCGCAGAGGAAGGTCATGACAAACTTCAGGAGAGAGCGGAGCTTGTCCCTCATCCCGGCTCCGTAGAGATAGCCGAAAACCGGAACGCCTCCGAACGAGAAGCCCACCAGAATCAGCTGGACGATCATGCTGATCTTGCTCACAATGCCCATGGCGGCGATCTTCTCGTCGCCGTAGGAGGAGAGGAACTGGTTGATCGTCACGACACAGACGCTGGTTGCGAGATTCGTCACCGCGGCGGTGATGCCGACGGCCAGGATCTGGCCGAGCTCGCCGTTCTTCAGGCGGCAGTCGGAAGTTTTGACGGAGAGGCTCCGGCTTTTCTTAAGGACAATGAGAAGACAGAGGATATCGGAGAGCGTGTAGCCGAGCACGGTGGCAATGGCAGCGCCCGCCGCGCCGAGTCCCAGGACGCTGATGAAAATCGGGTCCAGGATGATATTCAGCACCGATCCGGAGACCGTGCAGAACATCGACTGCGTCGCCATGCCCTCACAGCGCAGGAGGTTGGAGTGGATGAAGCTCAGGATGATGAGCGGCGCTCCGATGGCGAGCCAGGTATAATACTCCCCCGCGTATTTGAGCGTGTCCGGGCTTGAGCCGAGAACCCTCAGCATCGGGGAGCGGAAAATAAGCATCGGGACGGCGAGGACAACACCTGTCGCTATGGCGAGCCAGAAGGAGAAGGAACTGACCCTCCGGACGCTCGGCCTGTCATCCGCGCCGAGAAGGCGGGAGATCAGGGAACTGCCGCCCTGGCCGTAGATATTTCCGAAGGCCATCAGCATGGTGAAAACCGGCGCGCAGAGAGAGACTCCGGCGACCAGCAGCGCATTGCCCGTCCGGGCGACAAACCAGGTGTCCGCCAGGTTGTAGATGAGCGTCACCACCATGTTCAGCACGACCGGAAGCGCCTGGCGGAAATAGACAGGCACAAGCCTGTCGGTATCAAATACTCTGTCGTTCATTTCAGTACAAACCATTCTCCCGGAGGGCAGAGCTGCACCTTCTGCTCCGGGTACTTCACGCGGACATAGTCAATAAACTTCTGCGGATCCTCGCTGTTGTGCGGGAACATGTCGTAGTGGCCGGGGACCGCGAGGCCGGGCTTAAGGGCGCCGGCAAGGTCAGCGGCCTCCTGGAAGGTCATGTTGCCGATGCAGTTGGAGGCGAGACGGACCGCGTCGCGGCCGTTGATCGGAGGCAGCAGGAGGTCGAAGGGACCTTTCGCGCGAAGCTTTCCGTACATCCCCTCGTACACGCAGGTATCGCCCATGTGGCAGATCTTCACTCCGTCAAGGGTAAGGATATAGACAAGGTAAGGGTGAAGGCCGCGTTCATCCTCGTCGATGAACTCGTGGGCAGCCGGTATTGCTTCGATGTGCAGCCCGCCGAAATCCGCGGGATGTCCCTCGTCCGCGAAAATAAAGCGCTCCGGAGCGATGCCCAGCTCTCCGGGCAGGGTGTCCTTAAAGTACAGGGAGACGACGAACTTCAGGTGAGGATGAGTTTTGGCCGCCTTCGTCCACATCCTGCGGTCAATGTGGTCGTCGTGGTCGTGGCTTCCGAAGAGAAGGGAGACGTCCGCGAGGTCCGGAATATCCAGGACGTTCGGAACAGCCCGGCCGGGAAGCTCCGAGAGGAAGAGGTCTATTCCGAATTTGAGCCCGGTCAGGGTATCATGGAAGAGATAGCCCTGCTGGCCTGCGCGCATGAATTGTATGGCCATATGAAACCTCCTGATATTAAGTGCCGGTGCGGAAGAACCAGGAACGATATGTGAAACCATTCACCATTGTACCATAGCCTCCGGAAGGTATGGCTGCGGTTCGGGAAGAATGCCGCGGCGTTCCTGAAACCTGTATTCACCCGTTGGAATAACAGAGGACTCTGCGGGGCACAGGAGGTTGCAAAAAAACAAAAACAGCAGTAAGATGTGTCTCAAAGCGACGACAAAGAAGCTCTTTTGTGCGAATCTGCCTGAACCAGAGATCCGGTCTTTATGCTGAGATGACCGGACGGACAGGCACAGGGAGTACCCTCTTTCGAGCTGCGGCGCGAGAAGGCAAGTGCCGACGTTCCGGCGTATCCGGACAAGAGTGAAAAGTCAGGGTGGAACCGTGCAGTACGAAGACTATGCACCCCTGGGACGCGAATGCGGTCCAGGGGTTTTTATTTCCCCCGGGGACGCGCGAAGCCGGATCTCGGTGCGCGGGAGAAGAGCCGCGCGGACTGAAGGAAGGCATTCACTCACCAGTTTTGACTGGAAAGACAGGAGGAAGACAATTGAAAGCTATCTACAATGACGGACACGTCGCGGACGCGCCCGCGGAGGAGGAACTGCATATCCTCCGTCACTCGGCCGCCCACATCATGGCCCAGGCAGTAAAGCGCCTGTATCCCGGGGCACAGTTTGCCTTCGGGCCGGCCACGGACAACGGCTTCTACTATGACATCGATCTCGGCGACGTTAAGCTCTCCGATGAGGACTTAAAGAAGATCGAGGAGGAGATGGGCCGCATTGTGAAGGAGAACCTTCCCTTCAAAACCTTCGAGCTGCCCCGCGATGAGGCCGTGCAGCTGATGCAGGAGCGCGGCGAATCCTACAAGGTCGAGCACATCGGGGATCTTCCGGACGACGCGAGGATCACCTTCTTCCAGCAGGGAGAGTACATCGACATGTGCGTCGGCCCGCACATCACCTACACGAAGGCGCTGAAGGCCTTCCGGGTGACGAACCAGTCCGGAGCCTACTGGCGCGCCGACCAGAACAACAAGATGCTGACCCGCATCTACGGCACGGCCTTCAAGTCCAAAGAGGATCTCGAGGCTTATGAAAAACTCATGGCTGAGGCGGCAAAGCGCGATCACCGCAAGATCGGCCGCGAGATGGAGATCTTCCAGATCATGGACGAGGGTCCCGGGTTCCCGTTCCTCTTCCCGAACGGCATGACGCTGCGCAACTCCCTTATGGAGTACTGGCGCGAGATCCATGTCCGCGACGACTACACGGAGATCGAGACGCCCATCATGCTGGATCAGTCTCTCTGGGTGACCTCCGGGCACTGGGATCACTACAAGGACAACATGTACACCACGACGATCGACGACCAGCTCTTCTGCGTCAAGCCCATGAACTGCCCGGGCTCCATGCTGGTCTACAAGAGCCGCCCCCGCTCCTACAGGGAGCTGCCTCTCCGCTACGCGGAGGTGGGCCTTGTGCACCGCCACGAGAAATCCGGCCAGCTGCACGGCCTCATGAGAGTGCGCTGCTTCCACCAGGATGACGCCCACATCTATATGGCGGCGGACCAGGTCGCTGCGGAGATCGAGCGCGTGGCAAAACTGATCAACGAGGTTTATGAGAAGTTCGGCTTCAAGTATTTTGTCGAGCTCTCCACGATGCCCGAGGACCATATGGGCAGCGACGAGGACTGGGAGATGGCCACGAACGGCTTAAGGAACGCTCTGGAAAACCTCGGAATTGATTACATCATCAACGAGGGCGACGGCGCGTTCTACGGCCCGAAGATCGATTTCCACCTCGAGGACTGCCTCGGACGCACCTGGCAGTGCGGCACGATCCAGCTCGACTTCCAGATGCCCCAGAACTTCGGCGCGACGTACATCGGCGCGGACGGCGAGGAGCACACGCCGGTGATGATCCACCGCGTGGTGTTCGGCTCCACGGAGCGCTTCATGGGCATCCTGATCGAGCATCTTGCCGGCAAGTTCCCGGTGTGGCTCGCCCCTGTGCAGGTGAAGATCCTCCCGGTCTCCGACAAGAGCCTGGAGTACGCCGAAGGTATTTATCGGGAGCTCAAGGCAGCCGGCGTGCGCGTGCAGCTCGATGACCGCTCCGAGAAGATCGGCTACAAGATCCGTGAGGCGCAGCAGGTCGGCCGCGTTCCGTACATGATGGTCATCGGCCAGCAGGAAGTGGAGAACGGGACGGTCACGATCCGCAACCGCGACACCAACGAGTCGGTGACGATGAGCTCCGGGGAGTTCCTCGCCAGGGTGAAGGAGGAGATCGCGAAGCGGGATATGAAGCTTCAGATCGGATGAACTGATTTTAATGCCTGCTGTGCGGAGACCGGCTCCGGCCGGCCGCCCGGCAGCAGGCGGACAATAAATTTCTGAAGAATAAGGAGAATGTTTTCCAATGGCTTTACTGAAAGCATGGCGCGACAAGGCGTATGACGAGAAGGCGAACAAGGGAGACTTGAAGAAGCTCTGGTCCGACTATTTCGAGAAGGAGAAGAGCGTATACGAGAAGATCCTTGAAAACCCCGACGAGGAAGTGAAGGGCACGGTGAAGGAGCTGGCGGAGCAGTTCGGCCTCTCCCTTGATTTCATGACCGGATTTCTTGACGGCATTAATGACAGCCTGAAGGAGCCCAACCCCATCGAAGAGATGGAGGAGGACACCGTGGTGTCCCTCGCCTTCGACAAGGAGAAGCTCTACAAGAACATGGTTGCTGCCGGAGCGGACTGGCTTTACAACCTTCCCCAGTGGGAGCCTATCTACGACGAGGAGACCAGGCAGCGCCTCTACCACGAACAGAAGAGTTCCCAGACCGTCCGCAAGGAGACCAAGATCTATCCGAATGATCCCTGCCCCTGCGGGTCCGGAAAGAAGTACAAGAAGTGCCACGGAAGAGGGCTTTGATCCCGGTTCCGCGAAGAAGTCAGGAAAGTCGGCGGACGGGTGGTTTTTCCCACCCGTCTGTTTTATTATTTGGAAAGTAACAAATGCCGGGGACGTCCGCCGTCCTCCGGATCCGCACACTTTTTCGGAGAACTGTCATGAAAGAGGTAAAACTTAAGGACATACCGGAACTTCGCGTTCTGGGACGCACAAACGGAAAACTGGATCCGCTCACGGTATTCTGGCACGCTTCGGGGATAGAGGTCAGCGTGCGCGCGTCCGAGCTCTGGCTGGAGGTCAGCGCTTCCTACACCGTCTGTGAGCCGTGGATCGTCGTCCTCATCGACGGCGAGGTGCTCCAGCGCAGGCCGCTGGCGGCAGGAACGGAACGGATTCTTCTCTTCAGGGGCCTTGACCCGGGCAGGGTGAGGAATGTGAGGGTGCTCAGGGACACCCAGCCCATGCAGCCTGATCCGGAGATGGTACTGCAGTTCAGTTCCTTCCTGCTCCCGGAGGAAGGGGAGTTCCTTCCGGCCGCGCCGTATAAGCGGAAGATCGAATTCATCGGGGATTCCATCACTACCGGCGAGGGATCCATCGGCACCGGCGAGGACAACGAGTGGTCGCCGATCTACTTTGACGTTCCGCTAAGCTATACAAAGATGACGGCAGAGCTTCTCGACGCGGAGTACCGCTGCTTCTCCCAGGGAGGATGGGGGGCTTACGTGAGCTGGGACAGGAATTTCGACAATGCAGTTCCCCGGTATTTCGACCGCCTCTGCGCATTTCTAAAGGACAGCCCTGAATATCGGGCACTCGGGGCTTACGAGCCCTGGGACTTTGCGTCCTGGCAGCCGGATTATGTGGTGATAAACCTTGGAACCAACGACTGCTCCGGGATTTACGGGTACCTTAACATGGCTGCGGATGCGAAGGAGAGCGGAGGTGCCGTGGATCCGAGGTTTTCCCTGGTGAGTGCGGAGGAGCTGAGGGAGTCCGCGGCAAGTGAGCACAGGATACGGGCGGAGCTCTCCGCCCTTGCCGCTGCCGGAAGAGAGTTCCTGAAGAAGCTCCGCGCCTGGTACCCCGCGGCGCATATTATCTGGTGCTACGGAATGCTCGACCAGCCCCAGGCGGAGACGATAAAACACATCCTTGAAGAGGAGGTTGTGGGGGAATACCGCAGGGAGAGCGGGGATGGCGGCGCGGAGTATCTTGAGCTTCCGGCGACCCTTCCCGGGGAGTTCGGCTGCCGGATGCATCCCGGACCGGCGAGTCACCGCAAGGCCGCGGCGCTTCTCTCCGGGCACATTCTGAAGCTGGAAAGCGGAGATAAGGAAGACAGAGGTGGGGCATGCCGGTGAGGCTGATCGGTGTCGATCTGGACGGATCGATCTACAACCGAAGGAAAGAAGTGACGGAGAGGACCGCCCGGGCTCTCCGCCTCGCGAAGGAGTGCGGAACGGAGGTGGTCTTCGTCACGGGAAGGCCGTTTTCCGGCGTGTCCGGGGAACTCTTAAAGAGAACGGGGGTCCGGTACTGCATCACCTCCAACGGCGCACTGACCAGCCGCGTGGAGAACGCGGGGACAAAGGAGAGCAGGGCGGTGATCGTGCGCAGGGCCCTGATTCCGCGGGAGACCGCCGCGGAAGTGGCCGGAAGGACCGCCGGCCTCGGACTCTGGTGCGCCGTGTTCCACGGGGGATACGGCTACCTCCTGCGTGAGCACTATGAGGCGCTGCTTAATAAGAGAAGAGGCATGGCCAACTATGAATATCTCCGGACCAGCAGGTATCCGGTGGACGATCTTGTCGGCCATACCCTGAGAGCAGCCGAGGAAATCGAGAACATCTGGATTCCCACGGCGGGAGCAGGGGAGCGGGATGCGATGCTCCGGGAGCTTTCGGATCTTCTTGAGCCCGGAGCGGCGGAACACGGACGGCTCATGGGCGGGACCGG
>OMSM01000184.1 GCA_900313745.1 uncultured Lachnospiraceae bacterium | reverse complement strand
GGCTCACGCCCTCCCGGCTTGCCAGCAGCATCGTGAAGCCGGCCAGCAGGAAGCCCAGCGGCTCGATAAGCGGGAACCGCTTGTACAGCAACAGGATAGCCAGCGTGGCAAACCACGCCATCAGCATCATCACATTATACCGGCCCACGTACGGGCCCGTCCCGGAGACATACCACCTCAACCCGATCACCAGCGAAAGGTACAACCAAATCAACAGCGCAATCACCGCTCCGGCCATCAAGACCCAGGCAGGGAACTTCTTCTTCCGCGTAATCAATACGCCACCCAGGATGAACAGGATGACGCCCAGCGCCAGGCACAGCATGAACTGCGCCTTCGGCCGCGCGATACGGATGTACGCCCGCTCGGCCTTCACCTTCTGCGGCGACGGAATGACGGATGCAGCCGTCTTTTCCTGATAGGCCTTGATGCCCTGCAGCACCTGCAACGCGCCGGCCTCGTCGCCGGAAGAAACGCTTTCCTTTACCACCTCCGGGGATTTCCGGATGAAGGTCCAGAGGTCCTGGTCGTCATAGACGGATTCGGGAAGATCGTCGGTCGCGGCGTACCAGGAGACCTTCCCGGCGGAGTCGGCCAGCGGGAACAGCTTCATCTTGTCCAGGCTTTCCACGGCCGCATCCAACCCCTTCTCCTGCAGGTATGTATCGAACGGGCATACCCGGTGTCCATAATAGACATACATCTCGCCGAGGGCCTTCTTTACGTCCCGGGTGGACGCGGAAGACGACACCGAAGGGACGAGCATCAGGAAAGCTGCCGCCGCCGTCATCGTCGCAACCCGACGCAGGGCCTGCCGGAAAACCGTGTCCTTCTGGAAGAAGAACCCGATCATCGAAAGAAGCAGCAGGATATAACCCGCATAAGTGATTCCCACGCCCCAGGGGTCGTGGCTTACCGCCAGGATGCTGCCCTTTCCATCCTCGTCGTAATCGGCCTGATAGAACCGGTATCCGCGGTACTTGGCGATGTTGTTCATGGAAATCCGCACGGCGGTCCCTTCGGGGAGGAAAGTGATGTCGGACCGATAGTCGGAAGGCATCCGGGAACCGTGATGGTAGTCGATGGCAAACGCATCCAAGCGGATACTGAAGGGAAGCGTGGCCGGCGATTCATCTTCCAGTTCGAAGGAGGCCGAGGCCTCCCCTTCCCGCAGATGGATCTCGCCGCTTTCCCCGAACAGATGGGTGACCAGGGCCCCGGCCAGGATGACGGCCAGCCCCAGATGAAGGCCCATCGTGAACAATCGCTTTGGCGTTCCCGCCATCACCAGGTACACCAACCCGGCCACGGCAGCGACAGCCCACAGGATGAGGAACAGCGGACTGTGGTAGAACCACTGGAAAGCCACCGGCGTCCCGTGGAGCTTCTCGACGACGGTGGCGGCCATCATCATTACGATGAGGACCGCCGCCGCGCCGTAGGAGAGATACTTGCAAGTTCGTTTCATACAGCATAGATACGGAAAAACTCCGTTGTATCAAGCAGTTAGATGGATTCTATGAATTTCACCACCGCATCGCGGTCCTCCTTGGACAGGTTATAGAACTTTTCGGCGGAGGTATAGCTGTCGCTCTTCTTGGAATAGGCGTGCCACATGATGGCTTCCACGACATTCCGGGCGCGGCAGTCGTGAAGGCGGTCGGAGGCGCCGGTGTTCAACGTGGAAAGGCCACGGCCCCAGAGCGGAGTGGTACGGCACCAGGTTCCGTGGATGTCGTTCTTCATATACAGGCGGTGCTGGATGAAGTCGGAATAGGGCCAGATGGTCTGGTTGGCATAACGCGGCAAAGGTTTTCCTTCGTTCATCGCCGGGGACCAGTAATTGTCGTCCCCCGTCTTCCAGGACGGTTTGTGGCAGGAAGCACAACCCATGGACGTAAACAGTTCCTTGCCGCGCTGGACATCCTTTTCGTGCAGGTTGCGGGCGCGCGGGATCGAAAGGCCACGATGCCAGACCATGAAATCATAGAAATCGTCGGCCGACATCTCCGGAGAGAAATTATGGTACGGGTTGTCGAACTGGTTCGTAGAAGGGCTCAGGAGGGCAAGGACAGCCTCGGATATCTCTGCGTCGGTCACCGTACCGTCCTGATCCACATCGACATAATAGGGAGAGGATGCACCTTCTTCACGGATGGCCTTGATGACGGAAGGGGTTTTCGACATCTTCCGGGCCCAGGCGACGGTGGTATACAGATACGGGCGGTCCGGACGGGATACGTTGGTGATGTTCCAGATGGCGTTTGCGCCGGCGCCGTCCTGAAGGGTACCGCGGGTCATCGCGTAGGTAAAGCGCTTGACGGGCGCATAGGCACCGCGGGCGACGAACATGCCGTCAGCGAGATAGCCGTCGCCCAGGGAACCCTTCTGCCAATTACCGTAGAAGGCCGATGCCGCAAAGTCATTGGCGGCCTTGTCCCAGAAAGCCGGATTCAGTTCCACGTACGGAGCCTCGGCACGATACTGCTCCCGGATGGCATCCTCCGGGATGGCGTCGATCAGGCCCGAGCCGATCACGCCGATAGTGGACTCCAGGCGGAAGCCCATTGTCAATCCCTTCTCCTCAGCCGTATCGTAGGGATTCGGATTCGTGTTAAAAGCGCTTCTGTCAATGGTAAGCTCCGGATACTGAAGAGAATACTCCTCCCCGTCCGGGAACTTCATCGGCAGGCCGCTCTCCATCGCCGAAACCTCGATCCAACGCAGGTGGAT